>NZ_JBFWLZ010000022.1:0-48745 GCF_050251835.1 Diaphorobacter sp.
CAGAAAGCGCGGCGCATTGTCTCACCCGTGCGCCGCCGGTTTTGCTACCTGGTCGCCCCCGGATTCAGCCAGCGCTGCAGGGCGGCGCGGTAGCTGGTGTCAAAGCGGCCGTAGTAGTCCACGCCGTTGCGGGCGGTGCAGCTGGCAGTGCCGCCAAACAGCTGGCCCACCACGTAGCGGCGATCGCCAATCGTGATGAAGACGGCCGACCCGCTGCTGCCCATCTCGGTGGTGCCTTCCTGCCAGTTCAGGGCCAGAAAGTTGCCTTCCTGGGCATCACTATTGAAGCAGGTGCCGTTGTTGCACAGGCTGTAGCGCTGCATTGTGCCCAGGCTGACCTTCTGCAGATCACCCTGCGGATGGTGCACGCCCGCCAGCGCGGTGCCCGTGGCCACGCCACCAAAGTACGAGCCCGCATACACGATGCCCGCGGGCGCACGGTCGTTCAGCCGCATGAAGGCCACGTCAGTGCCGGCCGACGCGTACAGCAGCGTGGCCCCGCGGGTGAGGCGAGTGGCGCCGGGGTTCGTCTGCAGGCCGCGGCAACTGGTGGCGCGGTAAAACCATTCGGTGATCAGCGAGGATGCCTCCTGCTGCGTGGCGATGCAGTGGCTGGCGCTCAAAAAGTACGGCGTGCCGCTGGAGGCAGCGTCATTGAGCATGGTGCCGTTGCAGATGAAGGTGCCGCCGTCATCGCTGACAAAGTTCATGCGCGCCACGGAGCGGCTCTGATCGATGTATTCGGGCCGGCACATCACATCGACATTGCAGCCGCCCGCCTCACCGATCTTGGGCACCAGGGCGGTTTCTGCCTCGTCGGCCGTCATCGTGAAGTGCGACAGCCGCGGCACGGCCAGATCGACGGCGCTGCGCTGCGCGCCGGCGGGAATCTCCACCTCCAGCGTGGTCTGCGGGCCGCCGAAGTCGGGGCTCCAGTAGGTGCGCGCAGCCGCGTCGGTGGCGCCTGCCTGCACGTTGCGCTCGGCCAGGGCGCGCAGCGCCTGGGCATCCACCTGCACCACTTCGCCGCCCGGCGCCGCATAAAAGCGCAGCACCGCGCCATCGGGCAGCGCGCGCACCTGCACGCCCAGGCGCACGCCGCGCGCGCCGTCGGCCACAAAGCGCAGTGCGGCAACCTGGGTTCCGTGCGCCGTGGGCTGCCAGTTCAGCAACGCTGCCGTGGCCGCCGCACTGGCGGTGGCTGCCACGCCGCGCGCCTGGCCAACCTGGATGCGCGCGCCCGGGCCGGGGGCAGCCTTGGTGGGCACCTGCACACCCAGCGCGCCCAGCGCCACGGTGCGGGTGGCGGCGGCACTGGCCTGCGCGCCGCTTGTTGCGTCGTCGGCCTGCGCAGCCCTCTTGAACAGGCCTGCGCTGGGGTCGTAGGGCTCGATACGGTCACCCCACACCGGCGTCACGGGCACACCGCCGCCGTTATTGCCGCCGTTGCTACCACCGTCGTCACTGCCGCCGCCACAGGCGGTCAGTGCAAGTGCCATGGCCAGGGCCAGGGGCAGGCCCGTCCTGCCGATTCGGGGTGGGTTCATGGTGAATACCTCCAGCTTAGATAGAACGCGGCCTCCAGGGCCGACGGGTTTACTTGGACAGGGACTTCAGCGCCAGCTTGATCCCCTCGCTTACTCCCACATCCGCCGGCAGCGCCTTGAGCGCCGCTGCGGCTTCCTTGTCGTTGTAGCCCAGCGCCAGCAGCGCCTGCAATATGTCCACCTGGTTGTCGTTGGCCGCGTGGGCCCGCGCGTCCATGTCCGCGCCCAGCTTGCCCTTGAGCTCCAGCAGCAGCCGCTCGGCCGTCTTCTTGCCGATGCCCGGCACCTTGATCAGGCGCCCAGCCTCCTGCAGCGACACCGCCTGCGCCAGGTCGGCCACGCTCATGCCCGACAGGATGGACAAGGCCGTGCGCGGGCCCACGCCGCTGATCTTGATGAGCTCGCGAAATGCGGCGCGCTCTTGCGCCGTGCCAAAGCCGTACAGCAGCTGCGCATCCTCGCGCACGATGAACTGCGTCAGCAGGCTCACCTGCTCGCCCACGGCGGGCAGGTTGTAGAAGGTGCTCATGCTCACCTGCACCTCGTAGCCCACGCCGTGGCAGTCCACCAGCAACTCGGGGGGGTTCTTCTCCAGCAGCGTGCCGGTCAATTTGCCTATCATCGACATCCTTTGCCGCGCTGGACCACCCCGCGCAGAATTTCGATCGGAATTATCAGCGTGATCCTGCGCCACACTTTCACTCCCCACAACAATACGCGCCTGACCCACCTGTGCGGCCCTGCGGACGCCCATCTGCGCACCATCGAGGTGGCGCTGCAGGTCAGCATTGCCCACCGGCACGAGCAATTCAAGGTGGACGGCCCCAAGGCCCGCGCGACGCAGGCCATGGAGCTGCTGCAGGCCCTCTATGAAATGGCGGAGCGCCCCATCGCCGAAGACCACCTGCAACTCATGCTGGCGGGCGACCCCGGCATGCGCGGCGATGACGAGGGCAGCGCCATCCAGTTGACCACCCGCCGCGCCGACCTGCGCGCGCGCACGCCCATGCAGGCCACGTATCTGCACAACATCGCCACGCACGACATCACCTTTGGCATCGGCCCGGCCGGCACCGGCAAGACCTACCTGGCCGTGGCCTGCGCGGTGGATGCGCTGGAGCGCAGCAGCGTGCAGCGCATCGTGCTGACGCGCCCGGCCGTCGAGGCTGGCGAGCGCCTGGGCTTTCTGCCCGGCGACCTGGCGCAGAAGGTGGACCCGTACCTGCGCCCGCTGTACGACGCGCTGTACGAGCTGATGGGCTACGACAAGGTGCAAAAGGCCTTCGAGCGCAACGCGCTGGAGATCGCGCCGCTGGCCTTCATGCGCGGGCGCACGCTGAACAACGCCTTCGTCATCCTGGACGAGGCGCAAAACACCACGCCCGAGCAGATGAAGATGTTTTTGACGCGCATCGGCTTTGGCGCCAAGGCGGTGGTCACGGGCGACGTGAGCCAGATCGACCTGCCCAAGGGCGCCCTGAGCGGCCTGATCGATGCCGAGCGCGTGCTCAAGCGCGTGCAGGGCATCGCCGTCACGCGCTTTACCAGCGCCGATGTGGTGCGCCACCCGCTGGTGGCGCGCATCGTCGATGCCTACGACGCGCAGCGCAGCCGCCGCGGCGCGGGTGAGTAGCCTTCAGACCCGCCAAAAGCTCCTGATTTAATAGCTACTTGCGCTTGATTTACAAGCGCTGGAGGCCAAAATGGCTTTAAACCAACTGACCCTGTCCCTGCAGTTTGCGCGCGATGCCGCAGCCACCGCGCACCGCGCCGCCCTGCCCCGCCACAAGGTGGCGCGCTGGGTTCGCCACGCGCTGGCCGTGGATGCCGAGATCACCGTGCGCATCGTGGGCGCAGAAGAAGGCCAGCGCCTGAACCGCGAGTTTCGCCACAAGGACTACGCCACCAACGTGCTCACCTTCGACTACCAGCAAGAGCCCGTGGCCGTGGCCGACCTGGTGCTGTGCGCCCCCGTGGTCGAGCGCGAGGCGCGCGAACAAAGCAAGACGCTGCAAGAGCATTACGCCCACCTGCTGGTGCACGGCACGCTGCACGCCCAGGGCTGGGACCACGAAACCAGCGAACAGGACGCGCAGGAGATGGAAGCGTACGAAACCGCCATCCTGCAAGAACTGGGGTTTGCCGACCCCTACGCCGCATAAAACGACACGGAAACACACTGCACATGGACATCCTGGGCTGGACCACCTCCTTCGACCATCTGGCCCTGCTGCTGGCAGCCGCCTTTGTGGCCGGCGCGCTCAATGCCGTCGCTGGCGGCGGCAGCTTTCTGACGCTGCCCGCGCTGGTCTTTGCCGGCGTGCCCCCCGTGGCCGCCAACGCCACCGGCACCGTGGCGCTGCTGCCGGGCTACATGGCGGGCGCCTGGGGCTTTCGCGAAGACATGCAGCCGCCGCCAGGACTGTCGGTCCGCGCGGTGATCGCGCTGTCGATCGTCGGCGGTGCGGCGGGCGCCGCGCTGCTGCTGGTCACGCCGGACGCCACCTTCAGGCGCGTGGTGCCCTGGCTGCTGCTGGCGGCCACGGCGCTGTTTGCCTTCGGGCCGCAGCTGCGGCAGTGGGCCGGGTCCACCAGCCACGGACAGCCGTCGGTCACCCGTGCGGCCCTGGGCATGCTGGGGGTGGCGGCCTACGGCGGCTATTTCAATGGCGGGCTGGGCATCTTGCTGCTGGCGCTGTTCGGGCTGCTGGGGCAGACCCAGCTCAACGCCATGAACGGCATGAAGAACCTGGTGTCGGCCCTGCTCACCGCGATTGCCGTAGCCATCTATGCGGCAGGCGGCATCGTGCAATGGCCGCAGGCCCTGGTGATGATGCTGGCCGCCACCCTGGGCGGCTACGGCGGTGCGCGGCTGGCGCGGCGCATTCCGGCACCCGTGCTGCGCTGGGGCATCGTGGCAACAGGGCTGGTGATGGCAGGGCTATTTTTCGGGCAAAAGTAACGCCTTGTAAGCCGTGTCAGAATGCGCGCCCTCCCCGGGTCGCGCCACGCGCCTGGGGAGCCGCTGCACAACCCCTCCCCACCTACACGGCGCCAACGCTGGCGCGTCCACCTGGATGCCAGAAAACCACCCCACCGTATCCGTCATCGACCTCACGGCCAGCATCGGGCTGCACGCGCTGGCGCAGTTGGGCGCCCCGGCAGCGCCCACCCAGCACCATTGGCCGCAGATACTGCTGGGCGGCAATACCGCGGCCCCGCGCATCGACTGGCACCGCCCCCGCCAGCCGCAAGACCTGGGCACGGTTCACCCAGCCCCCGAGACCGTCGCCCTGCTGGTGGGCCCTGGCTCGCTGAGCATGCTGCGCGACGTGCTGACGCACCGCGCCATCGCCACCACCCCTGCCGTCTGGATTTTTCTGCTGCCCAGTGCGGTGATGGAAAACATGGCCATCCAAAGCGCTATGCAAGGCGCAGGCCTGCCGGCGCTGGTCTTGCAGCTGCCCGACAGCGCGCCGCAAACCCTCTGGTTCATCCTGATGGAGCAGCTGGGCAAACTCAATCTTCTGGCCCCCACCCATCCCACCCCAACCGAGACACCCCATTCGATGACTTCCAACCTCAAAGAAATGATGAGCACCACCATGACGATCGACGGCGCACTGGCCGCGGCGCTGGTGGACTACCGCAGCGGCATGTGCCTGGCACAGGCCGGCGGCGGCATGAACCTGGACCTGGCCGCGGCCGGAAACTCCCAGGTGGTGCAGGCCAAGCTCAAGACCATCGACTCGCTGGGGCTGCGCAAGGGCATCGAAGACATCCTGATCACCCTGCCGGACCAATACCACCTGATCCGCCTGATCCCCAATCACCCCGGCCTGTTTCTGTACCTGGTGCTCGACAAGACCCGCG
Source organism: Diaphorobacter sp. (assembly GCF_050251835.1). Lineage (NCBI taxonomy): Bacteria > Pseudomonadati > Pseudomonadota > Betaproteobacteria > Burkholderiales > Comamonadaceae > Diaphorobacter > Diaphorobacter sp. Next base: position 5,421 of record NZ_JBFWLZ010000022.1, read on the forward strand.
GCAACCTGGCCCTGGCGCGCTACAAGCTCACCGACATTGAGCGATCCCTGCGGGTCTGAGGGGTAGATGGCCCGCTCGCAGTCTGGCGGGTCGGCCGCGCGGCCAACAAGGTTTGACACTGGCCCGGCGCAGACCTAAAGTGATGCCAAGCAACCCCTTAACACAGCCCCGGTTAACCCAAGGCACCAAAAGCCACCGACTAACCCACTTGTTTGGCCCATTGCCTCCTGTTTTTGGTTTTTGAGAGCTCTGAAGGAGAGTGATCATGGCTTTACGTATTGATAGTGGTTTTTTGGCGCAGGCAGCCAGCCGCACACAACAACCCCCCATGCAGCCGGTAGCCAGACCGCCGGCAAACACCGGCGATAACTCCGGCGACATCGCCGCCGCCGCACAGACCAGCCAGCGCCTGCGCGCGGAAGCCGATGGCATGAGCAGCCCCACCGGGTTTGCGCGCGAGCAAAGCAATCTGCAGGCCGAAACACGCCAAGTCACCGAGCAACGCACACCGGGAACCGCCCAAGACCGCGCCGGGCAGCAGGCCAACGAAGTGGCCGCACCTGCCTGGCAGGCCACCGTGGGCCTGCAGCAAAACATGCGCGGGCCGCTGCCGTCGCAAGAAAACACCCGCACCAGCGACTACGCCAATGCCCTGGGCGGCATCACCGCGCCAGGGGCGGCGCGCTCCACCATGAGCCTGAACGTGGTCAACCAGACCGGCGGCGCGCAATCGTCGTCCAACAGTACCCAGGGCCGCACCATGGCGGGCGAGCGCGATATCAACGCCTACAAAACGCTGCAACAAACCGGCGCGGCCGAGCTGGCGCAGGCCAACCAGCAGTTGCCGCAGCAAGCCCTGTCGCTCATGGCCTAACACAGGAGCGGCCCGGACTCACTCCCCGGGCTGTCATGCACCATGCCTGCCATCTCACCCTCCGCCAGCGCCGCACGCTCCGGCTTTCAGCAGGCCGTGTCGCCACAACTGCGGCGTGCAGCCGAGCAGGCGCAACAAGCCGCCGAAGCCCTGCAAATGCAGGCCCGCCAGGCCTGGCAGAAAGTGGATCTGGCCGAAGCCAACGCCCGCGCCGTGGACGCCCAGGCCAACCAGGCCCGAACCGGCGCCGACAAAGCGCGCCAAGACATGCTGAGCTTTGGCCAGGGCGTGCTGGCCGCCAGCAAGGCCACGCCAGCCGAGGGCGCTGGCGCCGCTGCCAGCACTACTGGCACCGGTGCCAGTGCCAGTGCCAGTGCCAGTGCCAGTGCCAGCCCCGTGACCGTGCAACCCATCGCCTACACCGCCTCTGCCGCAGTCATCGGCATCGCAACTACCGCTCGCCCCACCGGCGCGACGGCGCTCAACGGCATGGGCCAACGCATAGGCAGCATGATCAACATCGCCGCCTGAAGCGGCGCGCCTCACCACTCGACCACAACCAGGCCCACCCCGGGCCAGCGCCAAGCCCGCAGCAGGTTGTACCCATTTTGTATAAAAACAGCGCCCAGCCCTTGTACAGCAAGCGTGGGTAGCTATTGTTTTTGAATAATTAAGCCTTCTTTTCGCGACCGCCGGAGGCGTGGCGCAGCGGCTTGTCGGTAGCCGCAGGCGCGTCGACGCCATGCACCTGCGCAAAGGTCAGGATGACCTCGCGGATCAGCTTGCGTTGCGGGGCAGGCAACTGCAAAAAAGCATCAAACGTCTCGCGCTCCAGGTAGCCCACGCCCTCGTCCCAGCGCTGGCGGCGGGCCTGTACAGACTTGCGCACCGCCTCACCGAAGCGCAGCACCTCGGGCTCCACCTTGAGCACCTCAGCCAGCGTGATCAGCTTGTCCTGCCCCGGAATCGACTCACCCCGCAGCCAGCGCGACACCGCCTGAAACGTCACGGATCGACCCCAGTAGTTGGCATTGAACAGGTTGAGCAGCACCGCCGGGCGCGGCTCAAGCCCTGCGGCGCGCATCGCAGCCTGCAACCGCTCAGCAAATTCCAGCTTCTGATCCATGCTGGAACATTAAATTTTGGTTGAATTTGTATTGAACTACGTGTTGTACGATTGATTGAATTTTTCATTCAACTTTTGGTTGCAAAAGCCTGCCCAAACGCACGCCACGTACCGCAAGTCATGCCCAAATCCCTGCTCGAACAACTCCCCGAAATCGTCGCCAACGGACGCAAGCAAGCCGAAAAGATCCTCGAAAGCATGGAAAGCCGCCAGCGCGTGCGCCTGCAAACGCGCGAGGTGGTGTTGCCCGCCAAGGACAGCGCCGCGCAAGACTGGGTGACGCAGCAGCGGCGCAGCGCGCAGCAGGAAGTGTTTGCGCCGGGCCAAGCCAGGCTGCTGACCAGCGCGCAGGCCACGCTGGGCGCCGCGCCCACTGCCCCCACCGTTCGCCCTGAGCTTGCCGAAAGACCACCCTGGGCCAACCGCCTGATCTACGGCGACAACCTGCTGGCCATGGCCGCGCTGCTGGCGGGCGATGACGAGCAGCCCAGCCTGCGCGGCAAGGTGGATTTGATCTACATCGACCCGCCGTTTGACTCCAAGGCCGACTACCGCACCAAGGTCACGCTACCGGGCGTGGAGCTGGAGCAAAAGCCCACGGTGATCGAGCAGTTCGCGTATTCCGACACCTGGAGCGACGGCACCGCGTCCTACCTGGCCATGATCACGCCGCGCCTGATCCTGATGCGGGAGCTGCTGGCGGATACGGGCTCGATTTATGTGCACCTGGACTGGCACGTCGGGCACTACGTGAAGCTGGTGATGGATGAGGTGTTTGGTAAGTCGAACTTCAGGAATGAGGTCATCTGGCACTACCGGCGTTGGACGGCTGGCAGCAATCGATATCAGGCCATGCATGACAGCCTTTTCTTCTATTCAAAGACGGACAACTACTTCTTTGGCAAGACGTCTGTAGACGCAACCGAGAGCCAGCAGGCGGTCATAGAGAAGGGCTACAACGTCAACGTAGTGGACTCCAAAGACGGAAAGATCCGTCAGTTGCTGGTCTACGACAGAGAAAAAGTGGATCAGTTGATTTCGCTCGGGCAAATCGACCCGAGTCGTTACGGACGAATCGTGTACATCGATGCCAAAGACACGGTCGCTCCAGACGTGTGGACAGACATTCAGTTTTTGCATTCACAAGCACTTGAGCGCACTGACTACGCCACGCAAAAGCCATCCAAACTACTGGATCGAATTCTTGAGGTGTCGTGTCCACAAGGCGGTTTAGTCATTGACTTCTTTGGCGGATCTGGCACCACCGCAGCGGTTGCCGAGAGGACGCAGCGTCGCTGGATCACATCCGACATTGGAAAACCCGCCTGCATGATCATGCGCAAGCGCCTGATCGACCTGGAGGCCAAGCCATTTTTGTACCAGGCCATTGGCGACTACCAGATCGAAGCCGCCAAGGCCACGCTGGGGCGCGATTTCCGCATTGGCGATTTGTCGCAGATCGTGCTGTCACTCTACGGCGCACTGCCGCTGCCGCCCGAGGCCAACCCGCAGCGCAACCTGGGCCAGATTGCCGGCATGGAGCTGAACGGCAGGCGCGGCAGCAAAACGCTGGTGCTGGCCGATTCGCCCAACAAGCTCACCGGCACCGCCACCCTGAAGAAAGCCATTGCCCAGCGCGACAACCTGCTGGGCGGCTGGGATCGCGTGGTGGTGCTGGGCTGGAACTTTGAGCCCAGCATTGGCGAGGCCATCACCGCGCTGAATGACGACCGGCTGGAAGTGCTGGTGATTCCGCCCGACCTGATGGACAGGCTGAAAAAGAAAGGCGGCATCGACAAACTGCGCGGGCAGGTGCGCTTTTCCAGCTTGCAATACCTCACCATTCATCCGGTACAGCGGAGCGCGCAGGGCAGCGAAGAAACCCTGAGCGTGCGCCTGAAAAACTATGTACTGCTCTCGCCCGAGGCCATCAACCTCGACGATGCCAACCGCGCCAAGCTGCAGGCTGTGGCCAACGCCGAGCCGTTGGCGCTGATCGAATACTGGGCGATTGACCCCGACTACGACGGCCAGGTGTTCCGCTCGGTGTGGCAGGACTACCGGGGCAACACCGCCAACGATGCCGACGCGCTGCGCGTGGTCACGCAGGCCAGCGTGACCGTGCCCGCACACAGCGGCCCGCGCAAGGTGTGCGTGCGCGTAGTGGATGTGTTTGGGTTCGAGGCGGAGGTGGTTGCGACAGTGGAGGTGGCGGCATGACGATGTACCGGGACATTTACCAAGACCTGCCATCCAGGGTCTATGAAATTTGGAAACGAGCCAAAGCGGCTCAAAAAAAGGAAGAAAAGGATTTGCGAGTGACGGCAATGCTGATGACAGCTGCTACCGGTTTTGCCATGCCTTTTGAGAATCTCCGATACGAGAGGGCAGGCAACAAAAGCAATTGGGATGACCATCCGGCATTTCACGGTCGCAGGCAGGCGCAATACAAAACTTCTCTGAAGGCGTGCAACGAATTTTTGAAAAAACCAATTTCTGAGTGTCCCGGTCTGGCAGGTGCATCGCTCATGCAGTGCAAGGAGCTGCGCGACATCAAGGACGCTGCCCGATCGGGTATGGGGCATGCCACGCTCAATACAGAAAAGCACGACACGCGTTTTGCCCTTGGCATTTTGCGAAATGCCTTGGCACATAACAACATTGTCGATGTGCCGGATGGTGCGAACGAGATTGAGAAGCTCGCCTTCTTTTCAAAAGACCACTGGTGTGACAGTTGCGGTCGGAAAGATGGGTGGAACGTGCTCCTGATCTCCGTCGATGCGTTCGAACAGTTTCTGGATGCATGGTTTGCACTACTTCAAGAACCGGGTTCGTTTGTCGGTGCAGCCGCTGCCGTAGGAAACGACTAGTTGCATGCAGCTTCTTCAGGCTTTGCGCTCAGGCAACTGCGCAATCAGGCATTGCAGGCAGGCTGACGGCGTTGGCTTACGCTGCCACCACCATGCGCTGCACCACCGGGCGCGGCTGCTGTGCCGCCTGCCACAAGTCATAGGCGCTTTGCATGCCCAGCCACATTTCTGCACTGGTGCCCAGCAAGTCCGACAAGCGCAGCGCCATGTCGGCAGAAATGTCGGCATGCCCGTGCAGGATGCGCGACAGGTAGGCGCGGGTCACGCCCAGCTGCGCAGCTGCCTGCGTGACGCTGACCTCGGCCAGCCACTCCTGCAGCACTGCGCCGGGATGGGGGGGGTTATGCATGCGGCCCATGGGGCACCTCCTTCAGTGGTAGTCCTGGTAATCCACCAGTTCGGCGTCTGTACCCACAAAACGGAAGGTCAGACGCCAGTTGCCATTGACGGTCACGGCCCAATGCCCGGCCAGATCGCCTTTGAGCGGATGCAGCTTCCAGCCCGGCACGGCCATGTCTTGCGGCTGCGTGGCCTGGTCCAGCGAGCCCAGTTGCAACTGCAGCCGCTGCGCATGGTCGGGGCGAATGCCTGCCTTGCTGCCGCTGCAAAAAAACGCCTCAAGTCCTTTGTGCTGAAAACTGCGGATCATGCGTCATTGTATACAACATGTATACAAACTACCGATGCATGGCTGCCGCTTTCCGTCCGATCACGAGCCCTCACATTCAACCCGCAGGGAACACCACCATGAGAACCCCCAAACAACTCCGACGCGATATTCAGGATCTGACCACGCATCTGACACAGGTGCGGGGTGTGGTTCCTACGCATGCGTTAGCACCGCAGCCGGGAGCTGCCAATGCGTGATGAATCCCCCATGGCTCTGGCCAGCAGCCTGACCGCACGCACCCAGCAGCTCTGCCTGGGCCTGGAGCATGGCGCCGCCGATCTACTGGAACTGGTCACGCCCACCACAGCCGATTTGCTGCGGTGGTGGTTTGGCGAGGACATGGTGGCCTCGCGCAGCGGGCTGAACTTTCACGCCGGGCAAAAGCAGGCCATCTTGAATGCCATCGTGGCGCACGAGGTGCTGGGTGCGGCATCGCTGCTGGACTTGTACCAGCAGGTGGCGCCCGATGCGCTGCTGGCCGGCAACCGGCTGGCGGAGGTGTCGGCAGCCAAACACGCGCACCCCAAATACTGCTTCAAGATGGCCACCGGCACGGGCAAAACCTGGGTGTTGCAGGCACTGCTGATTTGGCAACTGCTGAACAAAAACGCCGCCCTGGCCGAGGGGCGGGACGATGCGCGCTTTACGCGGCAGTTCATGGTGGTGGCACCCGGGCTGATTGTGTACGAGCGGCTGCTGGATGCGTTTTGCGGAAAACTGATAGCAGGCAGCGCAAGCGGGGCAAGAGATTTCGCCACTTCCGACATGGCGCAGTTTGCCGACCTGTTCATCCCCGAGGCGCACCGCGAGGCGGTGTTTGCCTTTGTGCGCGGCAATGTGTGTGGCAAGGGCGAGATCGGCCTGAAGGCCACAGGCAACGGCATGATCGCCATCACCAACTGGCATTTGCTGGCCGATGGCGACGTGGCGGACGACGTGGAAGATGTGCAAGCGCCCGGCGCACCGCTGGAGCCGCAGCAGGTCATCAACGCCGTGCTGCCCCTGGCGCCGGGCCGCGCCACCGGCAACAGCCTGGACGTGCTCGACCGCCGCTATGCGCGCGGCAATGTGCTGGAGTTTCTGGCGGCGCTGCCTGAGCTGATGGTGTTCAACGACGAGGCGCACCACATCCATGAGTTCAAGCGCGAGGGCGAAGTGACGGAAGTGGAGTGGCAAAAGAGCCTGAGCCGCATCGCTGTCAGCAAGGGCCGACGCTTTGTGCAGGTGGATTTTTCGGCCACGCCGTACAACGACGTGGGCAGTGGCAAGAACAAAAAGAAGCTGTACTTTGCCCATATCGTCACCGACTTTGATTTGCAGTCGGCCATGCGCGCCGGGCTGGTCAAGTCGCTGGTGCTGGACAGGCGCAAAGAGATTGGCGCGCTGCCGCTGGAGTTCAAAGCCGAGCGCGACGAGGCGGGCAACCCCGCCCTGAGCGAAGGCCAGCGCGTGATGCTGCGCGCCGGGCTGCAAAAGTTGCGCAAGCTCGAAGCCGACTTTGCCGCCATCGACCCCGCGCGCCACCCCAAGATGCTGGTGGTGTGCGAGGACACCACGGTCTCGCCCTTGGTGGCGCAGTTTCTGCAAGAGCAAGAAGGCTTGCAGCCAGACGAGGTGATGACGATTGACTCCGGCAAAAAAGCCGAGCTGGGCGAAAAAGACTGGGCACCGGTGCGCGAGCGGCTGTTCAGCGTGGACAAGCACGCCACGCCGCGCGTCATCGTCAGCGTGCTGATGCTGCGCGAAGGTTTTGACGTGAACCACATCTGCGTCATCGTGCCGCTGCGCTCCTCACAAGCGCAAATCCTGCTGGAGCAAACCATTGGCCGGGGCCTGCGGCTGATGTGGCGCGGCCCGGACTATGCCGACATCAAGCGCGAGAACCGCGAGCGCATCCAGGCCGGACAAGAGCCAGGCAGCTTGCTGGACGTGCTCTCCATCGTCGAGCACCCGGCGTTCCAGTCGTTTTACGACGAGCTGTTGAAAGAAGGGCTGGCGGGCACCACCAGCGAAGCCATGGACAGCGCCAGCGCCACCGGCGACGTGATGGCCGCCGAGTTGCGCGAGGGCTTCGAGGCATTTGACTTTGGCATCCCGTTCATCCTGCGCGAGGCGGACGAGCTGCGCGGCCACGCCGCCATCGACGTGCTGGCGCTGCCCGCTTTCACCGCGATGTCGGCAGACGCCTTGCGCGGCTTGCTGGGCAACGGCGACACCTTCATCTCGCAAGACCTGCAAAGCGCCACGCTGTTTGGCGACTACCGCGTCGATGGCGCGGTGATGAACGTGGGCGGCTACAACGACTATTTGGCACGGCTGACGCGGCGCATCAGCCAGGCCTTGAGTGAACCGCTGCCTAAGGGCAACAAGATTGCCACGCACCTGGCCAAGCCCTACTTGCAGGTCAACACCGCCGATTTGACCGGCTGGCTGGACGACTACATCTGGACGCGGCTGTTTGGCAGCGCGTTCAACCCGCTGGAAGACGAGAACTGGCGCCTGTTGCTGCTGCAGCCGGTGGTGGAGCACATCACCAAGGTGTTTGCCGTGGCGCTGCTCGAATCCGAAGAGCAGCACACCAGCGGCCACACCGAGGTACACGCGCGCTACCTGAGTGAGGTGCCACGGCTGATGCTGCGCGAGGCCCATTCTGTGGAAGTGAGCAAGTGCATCTACACCCACCTGGGCTGGCCCGCGCGCAGTGGCGGGCTGGAGCGCGCTTTCATCCACTGGGCGCAGGCCGACAGCCAGGTGCTGGCGTTTTGCAAGATCAGCGAAAACCGCCACCACTTTGCCCGCCTGCGCTACGTGAAAGACGACGGCCTGCCGGCGTTCTATTCGCCGGACTTTCTGGTGCGCACGACCAGCGCAATTTTTCTGGTGGAAACCAAGGCGCAGCAGCAGGCCATTCACCCGAACGTGCAGCGCAAACTGAAAGCAGCCATCGCGTGGTGCGAGCGCATCAACGCCCTGGCACCCGAGCACCGCCAGGGCCTGCCCTGGCATTACGTGCTGCTGGCCGAGGACGTGGTGTACGAGTGGCAGGCTAAGGGCGCACACCTGGCCGAGCTGTTGGACTATGCCCGGCTGCGCCCACTGGCCAGCGCATCGCTGCAGGCGAGTTTGTTGTGATTACCAATAAAAAGGCTTCCAGCCTTTTTATAGCAAGCGTCAGCAGCTATTATTTTTGATTAAAACCATCACTGACTGCGCAGAGGCGGCCTGTCGAGCCGCTTGAAATCTGCGCCTTCACCTGCGCCGTCTGCTCTTCACCCTCAGGGCAAATCCTTGTTCGGCGCAGGCTCGCGCATGTCGCGCGGGCCCACGGTGCCCAGGCGGCTCTTGAGCGACTGGGGCTGGCCGGTGAGCAGCGCGGCGTAGTTCACCGTGTTGGCCAGCACTTTCTTGACGTAGTCGCGTGTCTCGCTGAAGGGCACGTTTTCGGCCCAGATGGCGGCGTCCAGCACCGGGCCGTTGCGCCAGTTGCGCGGGCGGCCGGGACCGGCGTTGTAGGCGGCTGCGGCCAGGGGCATGGAGCCGTCGAAGTCGTCCAGCGCCAGTTTGAGGTAGGCGGTGCCGATGGTGATGTTGACGTCGCGGTCGTTGATCTGGCTGGGGGTGAAGTCGGTCAGCCCGATCTTGCGCGCCGTCCAGCGGGCGGTGGCGGGCATGACCTGCATCAGGCCCGAGGCGCCCACGCCCGAGCGCGCATCCGTGATGAAGCGGCTTTCCTGGCGGATCAGGCCATAGACGTAGGCCGGGTCCAGCCCGATGTCCTGCGCACGCTGCACCACGGCGCCCTGGTGAGGCATGGGAAAGCGCTGCGCCATGTCGATGGCGCCCTTGGTGCGTTCGCTGGTGTTGATGCAGCGGTCCCACACCTCGCGCTGGCAGGCCAGATCGGCAGCGGCCAGCAGTTCGCGCTCGCCCATGCCGCCGGGCTGGTGCAGGTTGGTGGTGTAGTTCCACTCGCGCACGCCTTCGCTGCGCAGGCCCAGCGCGATGGCGTACAACCCGCGGCTCAGACCCGGGTTGGCGCGCGCGGCGGCTCTTTCCTCGTCGGTCAGCGGCGCGGGCGCGGGCGGCGGCGCCACGCGCGCGCCCAGCTCTTCCAGCGCCAGCTGCTCGTAAAAGCCGGTGGTGCCGGCAATGCGCTCGTACAGCTGGCGCGCGGCGGCGCGGTCGTGATCGCTGGGGCGCTGCGCCATCAGGGCGCGCGCCTTCCAGTATGTCCAGGCGCTGTCGCTTCGGGCGGCGGGGCTCATGGCATCGATGCTGCGGGACACCAGCTTCCATTGCCCGGCGCGCAGCGCGGCGCGCACGCGCCAGCCCAGCATGTCATCGGTCAGGTCGGCGTCGCGGGTCACGTTGGCGTAGTAGCCCAGCGCATCGGGTGAAAGCGCCGTCGCCGCCTGCTTGCCGATCAGGCCCCACAGCCAGTTGCGCTCTTCGGCCGACAGGTGCACGCCCCATTTGCCGTCCAGCAAACCGGCGGCGCCAGCGGTATCGCTCATCGCCATGCGGATCAGCGCCAGCACGACGAGCTCCTGGCGCGCGCGGCCGGCCGCCGTGGCACGGCCAGCCAGGTATTTGGCGGGCGAGTCCAGCACCTGGCGCAGTTGCTCCAGCGCGTCGGGCGCGACGATCTCCACCGCCTTGCGCACCACGCGCAGGCGGTTGGCCTCGGCGCCCAGGCGCGCCTTGCGCCATACGTCCAGAGGCTTGATCTGCCTGGCGGCCAGCATCTCGGAGGCGGCGTGCGAGCAGCCGTCGTCCACGTCGCGCAGGGCGTACCAGTGGCGCAGCACCTCGGCGCCCGCGCCCTGACCAGCCTGGCCCTTGACCTGGTCGATGGCCAGCGCGTAGCAGTGCACCTCGCGGTCGTCGCCCATGCGGAACTGTGGGTGGAATTCGGCAAACCGGTCCCAGTCGCGGCGCTGGCCCAGCAGCAGCAGCCAGTCGTTGCGCAGGCGGTCTTCCTGGTAGGTGCCGGCCCAGCGCTGCAAAAAGGCGGTGACCTCGGCCGGCTGGGCCTGCTCCAGGCGCGCGCGCAGCTCCCAGTAGGCGGCCCAGGGCTCCAGCGTATGGCCGCGCGCGGCGGGCAGCAGCGCAGCCAGCCGGGGCTTGTCGCCCTTGCGAAAGGCCTGCTGCATTTCAAGGATGGTGTCGTCGCCGCGGTTTTGTGCACCCGCCCACGGCGCGGCCGTGGCCAGCGCGGCCACGGTGATCAGCGGTGTCAGAATCTTCATCCAAAGCATGAAGGGATTATGTGATGGACAAAGCAGCCCTGCGCCGCGCATTGGTAGAACAACGCCTGAACCTGCCCGACCGCCTGCAGCGCGCCGACCTGCTGCAACGGGTGATGCGCATCTGGCTGGTGGATCGGCCTGACACCATCATCGGCGCGTACTGGCCCATCAAGGGCGAGTTTGACCCGCTGCCCGCGCTGCACCGCTGGAAGGAAGACGGCGAGCTGCTCGATGAACCCCAGTTGCGCCGCATCGGGTTGCCCGTGGTGGACAAGGTGCACAAAACCCTCACTTTTCATGCCTGGCACCCCGGCTGCCCGATGGAAGAAGACGCCTACGGCATCCCCAAGCCCAAAGACACCGAGCTGATCCACCCCACGCTGTTGTTTGTGCCCTGCGTGGGCTACGGTCCGGGCGGCTATCGCCTGGGCTACGGCGGGGGCTTCTACGACCGCACCCTGGCCACACTGCAACCGCGCCCCACCACCGTGGGGCTGGGCTTCACGCACGGCTATCTGGACGACTTCGAGCCCGATGCGCACGACCTGCCGCTGGACGCCATCCTGAACGACAACGGGGTGGTCTGGCCTGTGTAGCCTCCCGCGGCGGGGCACAACCCGACGCCCGCCTGCGCCTACACTTGCCGCCCATGGACATCTACATGGTCGGCGGCGCGGTGCGCGACCGCCTTTTGGGCCGCCCTGTCAATGACCACGACTGGGTCGTCGTGGGCGCCACGCCCGAGGACATGGTGGCGCGTGGCTTTCTGCCCGTGGGGCGTGACTTTCCCGTCTTTTTGCACCCCGACACGCGCGAGGAATACGCCCTGGCGCGCACCGAGCGCAAAAGCGGGCGCGGCTACCGCGGCTTTGTGGTGCAGACATCGCCCGACGTGACGCTGGAGCAAGACCTGTCGCGGCGCGACCTCACTATCAATGCCATAGCTGCCAGCGCAGACTGGGCGGGCGCGCAAGACCTATTTGACCCCTATGGCGGCGCACGCGACCTGCAGGCACGCGTGCTGCGTCATGTGACCGGATCCTTCCGCGAAGACCCGGTGCGCATCCTGCGCGTGGCCCGCTTTGCGGCGCGCTTCACCGACTTCACGGTGGCGCCCGAGACGATGCAGCTGATGCGCGAGATGGTGCACGACGGCGAGGCCGACCACCTGGTGCCCGAGCGCGTGTGGCAAGAACTGTCGCGCGGGCTGATGGAGGCGCGGCCCTCGCGCATGTTCGATGTGCTGCGCGAGTGCGGCGCGCTGGCCGTCATCCTGCCCGAGGTGGATCGCCTGTGGGGCGTGCCCCAGCGCGCCGACCACCACCCCGAGGTGGACACCGGCGTGCACCTGATGATGGTGCTGGACATGGCCGCGCGCCTGGCCGCGCCACTGGGCGTGCGCTTTGCCTGCCTGACGCACGACCTGGGCAAGGGCACCACGCCGCCCGACGTGCTGCCGCGCCACATCGGCCACGAGCAACGCAGCGCCAAGCTGCTCAAAGGCCTGTGCGAGCGCCTGCGCGTGCCGGTGGACTGCCGCGAGCTGGCCGACGTGGTGGCGCGCGAGCACGGCAACATCCACCGCAGCGCCGACCTGGGCGCCGCCGCGCTGGTGCGGCTGATCGAGCGCTGCGACGGCATCCGCAAACCCGCGCGGTTTGACGAAATTTTGCTGGCTTGCGAATGCGACGCACGCGGGCGGCTGCACTTTGAAGAGGCACCCTACCCCCAGCGCCCGCGCTTGCTGCAGGCACTGGCCGCAGTGCAGTCGGTTGCTACTAATGTAATAGCTGCTCGCGCAGCTGAATCGGGCGTTACAGGCCAAAAAGTGGGTGAACTGATCCACGCCGCCCGGGTGCAGGCCGTAGCGGCCTGGCCGGGGCTGGTGTCCGCAGACGGTACCTGACAGCGTCTTCTTAGGCCACCGAGCGCACCCAGCGCACGATGTCGCCCGCGCCCAGGGCGCCGGAGATGCGCGCCGCCTCTTGACCGCCCTTGAACAAAATCATGGTGGGAATGCTGCGAATACCGTAGCGCGATGCGATGGCGGGGTGTGCCTCGGTATCCAGTTTGGCCAGGCGCACGCCAGGCTCCAGCTGACTCGCGGCCTGGGCAAAGGCGGGCGCCATCTGCCGGCAGGGGCCGCACCAGGGCGCCCAGAAGTCCACCAGCACGGGGATGTGGCTGCGCCCCAGATGCTTGTCGAAGCTGGCTGCATCCAGCGCCACAGGCTGGCCTGCAAACAGCGGCCTGTGGCAGCTGCCGCAGTCGGGCGCGCTGCCCATCTGCGCAGCTTGCACGCGGTTGGTGGTGTGGCAGTGGGGGCAGACGATGTGCAGGGCGTCGGGCGTGGTCATGGCAGTGGACTCCGGTAGTGCGGCAACACCGCATCACCTGCGGCCAGGGGCATTGATTTCAACCAGGCCAAAGCAGACTCAACCGGCCACCCATCACAGCCACTTGACCGCCAGGCTCAGCACAAAGCTCAGCAGCAGCGTGCTGGCCAGCGGGATGAACCAGTCACGCCCGAACAGCCGAAACTGGAAATCTCCCGGCAGTCGCCCCAGCCCCAGGCGGCGCAGCCAGGGCGTGAGCCCGTTGATGAGTACCAGGGCAAGGAAGACGACGAGAAGCCAGCGCAGCATGGCAAGAGTGTAGGCGCGCGGCCGCTTGCGCGCAGGCCTTACTCGTAGGCCTCCAGCGGCTCGCCTTCAAGGGCCCTCGAAGGGCGGCCATCCACGCCGACGGGCACGTTGCCCTTGAGCGTGACGCGGTAGAGCTGGCGGTCGAAATCCAGGTCGTAGATGTCGCGCGGCGCCAGGTGGGCGGTGGCGTTGTTGTCCCAGAACGCGATGCTGCCCTCTTCCCAGCGGAACCGCACCGTGTATTCGGGCCGCACGATGTGTTCGAACAGCAGATCCAGCAAAGCGCGACTTTCGCGCGGCGACAGCCCGATGATGCTCTGCAAGAACAACGGGCTCACGTACAGCGAGCGCCGACCGGTGACCGGGTGCAAACGCACCAGCGGGTGTTCGCTGATCAGCGGGCGGGCCCGGTTACGGCGCAGGAACTCGTCCGTGGCCTGCTGCCCCTCGGGCGGCACGAACTGGTGGATGCCGCGCAATGTGTCCACAAATGCGCGCAGCGTCGGCGAAAGTCCTTCATAGGCTTTTTCCAGGTTAGTCCATTGCGTGTCGCCGCCGTAAGGCGGGATGACCACGCCGCGCAGGATGGAGGCGGCCGGCGGATTCACGGCAGCCGTCACATCGGTGTGCCAGCCGGTCCATGGGCGAATCAGCTGTTCGCCCGCATGGCGATCAGTGAAGCGGTTGCGCGCTACCGAATACACCTGCGGGTGGCCTTCGACATAGCCGTAGACCGGATGGCCCAGCGTCGGCTGGCCGAACTGGCTCGCCAGGGCCACATGCTGGGCGTGCGTCAGCGGCTGGTCGCGCAAGAACACCACCTTCCACTGCCACAGCGCGGCCTGGATGGCCGCGACGGTGTCGGGCGACAAAGCACGGGTCAGGTCCAGGCCGTGGATCTCGGCGCCGATGTGACCGGTCAGGGGGCGAACGTCAAGCGCGGCGGGTGCGACCCGCAAGTGCGCGGCTTCGGGGCGGTTCAGAACTGCGTTGGTCATGGAAATCCAGGTAGGTTGCGGTGGGATTCAGCTGCCCTGCAACTGGTGCAGGTCGTCGAAGAAATAGTCTTTCCAGGAACGGGGCTCGTTCTTGAGCACCTTGGCCTGGTGCATGAACTTGGCCAGGCGCTCGGTGTTGCGGGGCACTACGTCGTAGTCGATCTCCGGGTCGTTCAGAAAGGCAAGCACTTCCCCGGCCGGTGCGTTGGAGGACTCGGCCCTGAGGTAGATCTCGCTGGCCTCGCGCGGGTGGGCCGCCACGAACTGCGAAGCCTGCTTCAGGGCCCGCTGCAGCGCGCGGTACACGGCCGGGTTCTCGCGCCGGAACTTGTCGCAAGTGACGGCGAGCACGCTCGAACTGGGGCCGCCAAAGACCTCGTAAGAGCTGAGGATGCGGCGCACGCCGGGCTGTTTGAGCTGGGCGTACTGGAACGGCGCATTGGAAAAATGCGCGGTGATGCCGCCCTTGCCCGAGGCCAGGGCAGCCAGGGCTTCGGTGTGCGGCATGGTGACCAGCAAGCTGTCGAAGCGGCCGGATTGTTCGGCACCGAAGGCTTGCGCGGCGGCCATCTGCAGGGTGCGCGCCTGCTGCGATGCCGTCGAGACGACGGCGATGCGATCCTTGTCGGTCAGGTCGCGGATGCTGTGGACCTGCGGCCGGTTGCTCAGCAGGTACTGGGGCATGGTGCCCAGCGCTGCAAAGGCCTTGAAGTTCTGGCGTCCGTGGCTGCGATCCCACAGCAGCAGGGAAGGCCCCACGCCGATGTGGGCGACATCCACGGCGCCGGACAGCAGTGCATCGTTGACGGCGCTGCCGCCAGACATGCGCGACCATTCGATCTGCAGCGTGACGCCCTCGGCGCGCGCCTGCTGCTCGATGAATTGCTGGGCCCGCGCCACATGCCACAGCAGCGAGGTCAGGCCGAACTGATCGACGATACGCAGGCGCGCGGGGCTCGATGCCAGGGCCGGAAAGGCCAGGCTAGCGGCGGCGAGGGTGGTGAAGCTGCGGCGGCCAATGCGCAACGGGGCCGATGGAGATGGCGGCAGGGAATGCATGGGGAGCTTTCTTTGTCTTTTTCGGTGTGAAAAGGAAAGTGGGGGTGTGAATCGCTTTTGCGGCCACTCAGCGCTGCAAGCCCCAGCGCCGCACCGTCAGGCGCTCCAGCGTGTGAAAAACCACGTTCTCCACCACCAGGCCGATGGCGATCACCATGGCCAGGCCCGCGAAGACCTTGTCTGTGTAGAGCTCATTGCGGTTCTGAAAGATGTACCAGCCCAGGCCGCCCTGCCCCGAAGACGCACCGAACACCAGTTCCGCCGCGATCAGCGTGCGCCAGGCAAAGGCCCAGCCGATCTTGAGCCCCGACAGGATGGACGGCAGCGCCGCAGGCACCAGCAGCTGCAGCACGTAGCGCAGGCCCTTCAGGCCGTAGTTGCGCCCGGCCATGCGCAGCGTGTCGGGCACGCCCTGAAAGCCTGCGTAGGTGTTGAGCGCCAGCGGCCACAGCACGGAATGCACCAGCACGAACACCAGGCTGCCCTGGCCCAGGCCGAACCACAGCAGCGCCAGCGGCAGCAGCGCGATCGCCGGCAGCGGGTTGAACATGGCCGTGAGCGTGGACAGCAGGTCGCGCCCCAGCTGCGTGGACACGGCCAGCGTGGTGAGGAGGAAGGCGGCCGCTATGCCTGCGAGGTAGCCCTTGAGCAGCACGGCCAGCGACAGCGCCGTCTTGTGCAGCAGCTCGCCCGAAGCCACGCCCTGGGCGAAGGCCTGCGCGGTCTGCAAGAAGGTGGGCAGCAGCAAGTCGTTGTCCTGCCAGCGCGCAACGACTTCCCACAGCAGCGCCAGCACGGCCAGGATCAGCGCCTTGCGCAGCGCGCCCTGCTGCCAGAGGCGGCGGCCCAGCGGCAGCGGATGCGCGGGCGCCACGCTGCCGAGGGCAGGCAGGGTGTGCAGCACTTCGGGGCGCACGGGCGGGTGCAGCGCGAAGGGCGCTGCGGGGGTGGAGGAGGTCGGAAGGCTCATGGGCACGGCTCAGGCGAAGGTCGGCGGGACAGGCGTTTGCGGGGCATCGTCGGCGGGCTCGTCGAACAGCAGCGCATGCACCCGCTGCGCGGTGGCCTGGAAGTCGGCACTGCCCGCGCTGTGCAGCCCGTACTGCTGGCAGTTGATCTCGGCGCGCAGGCGCCCGGGGTGCGGCGAGAGAATGGCGATGCGGCTGCCCACCACCAGCGCTTCTTCGATGGAATGGGTGACGAACACCAGCGTGAAGCGCAACTCGTCCCACAGCGCCAGCAGCTCTTCCTGCATGCGCCGGCGGGTGAGCGCGTCCAGCGCCGCGAAGGGCTCGTCCATCAGCAGTACCTGGGGCTGCATGGCCAGCGCGCGGGCAATGGCCACGCGCTGCTTCATGCCTCCCGACAACTGGTGCGGGTGCGCGTCGGCAAACCGTGCCAGGCCCACCTTGTCCAGGTAGAGCGCAGCGCGTTCGGCTGCCTCGGCGCGCGTGGCGCGGCGCGAGGCCAGCAGCGGAAACATCACGTTCTCGCGCACGGTCTTCCAGGGCGGCAGCTGGTCGAACTCCTGGAACACCACCACGCGGTCGGGCCCCGGCGCGGCGACCGCCTGGCCCTGCAGACGCACCACCCCCTCGGCGGGCGCGATGAACCCGGCAACAGTCTTGAGCAGCGTGGACTTGCCGCAGCCCGACGCGCCCAGCAGCACATAGCGCTCGCCCGCATGCACGTCGAACGACACGCGATGCGTAGCACGCACCACGCGATCGTGCGTGCGGTAGTCGATGCTCACGCCCTGCACCTGCAGCAGTGGCGCGGGCCGCGAAACCGGTGCCGTGCCGATCGCTGCCGCAGCAGACGAGACGCCGGGTTCGCCCGCAGGCCGCAAGCCCACCTGGCCGGCCCAGGCGGACGCGCCGTTCACTTCACCCTGGAATGCGGTGCGCATCAGTTGCCTCCCGCAATGCGTGGGTCGTCGAAGAAGTAGTCCTTCAGCGCCACGGGCTGGTGCTTGAGCGCGCCCACGCGGTGCATGAACTGCCCCAGGCCCAATGTGTTCTGCGGGCGAATCTGGAACTGCACCTCGGGGTTCTTGAGCACCTGCAGCAGGAGTTGGCGGTCGGTGTTGCCGCCAGCGGTGCGCAGGTAGATGTCGGCTGCCAGCTCGGGCTGCGTCGCCGCAAGGCGCGCCGCCTCGTCCAGCGCGTCCAGCAGCGCGCGGTAGGTCTTGGGGCTTTCGTTGCGGAATTTTTCGGTGGTGTAGAGCACCGTGGCCGATGCCGGCCCGCCCAGCACGTCGTAGGACTTGAGCACGATGTGCGCGGCCGGGTTGGCGGCCAGCTCCTGGTCCTGAAAAGGCGGGCTGGCGAAGTGGGTGGTGATCTCGGTGCCCCCCTTGATGATGGCCGCTGCCGCGTCGGGGTGCGGCAGCGCCACCTGCAGCCTGTCCAGGCGGTTGAAGGCCTGCTCGCCCCAGCGCTGGGCCGAAGCCAATTGCAGGATGCGCGACTGCACCGACACGCCCACGGCCGGCAGCGCGATGCGGTCTTTGTCTGTCAAGTCGGCAATGGTCTTGACCGCCGGGTTGTTGCTTACCAGGTAGTACGGAAAGTTGCCCAGCGACGCCACGCCCTTCACGTTCTGGCGGCCGCGTGTGCGGTCCCACAGCGTGAACAGCGGCGCCACGCCAGCGCCAGCAATGTCGATGTTGCCGGCCAGCAGCGCGTCGTTGATCACGGCACCGCCCGAGAGCTTGACGAAGTCCACCTTGATGTCCACGCCGGCAGCCTTACCGTGCTTTTCGATGAGCTTCTGGTCCTGCGCCACGTTCAGCAGCAGGTAAACGACTCCAAACTGCTGAGCGATGCGCAGTTGCCCCTCGGCCGCCTGGGCTGCGCCGTGCCCGCCCAGCAGCAGGCCGGCGGCCGAGCAGAGCACGGCGGCACGGCGGGAGGCGCGACGCAGGAAACGACGTAAAAAATGGCGCAGGGGCACGCGCACCGGGCTGTGCGACTGCGGTACGGGTGGCGTGCAAGAGATGTTCGTCATAGGTTCTGTCCTTTTTCAGGCAAAAGTGGCCCTGGCGCTTGTCCAGCAAGCGCCAATAGCTATCAATTGGTGAGTGCGCGAAGCGGCGGCGGCGGCGGAATCAGCGGGGCGTGTCGCCCTCCACCGTGGTGCGGTAGAGCTTGCGGCGCTCGGTGTCTGGCGTGCCGGCAGCCAGGTGCAGCACCGCGCGGTTGTCCCAGAACACCATGTCGTGCGGCTGCCACTGGTGGCGGTAGATGAACTCGGGCCGCACGCTGGCGGCAAACAGCTCCTGCAGCAGCGCGCGGCTCTCGTCCTGCGGCAGATCCAGAATGCGCGTGGTGAAGTGCTCACTCACGAATAGCGCCTTGCGCCCCGTGGCCGGGTGGGTGCGCACCACGGGGTGCACGGCCGGCGCCACCTCGGCGATCTGCTCGGGCGTCAGCCGGGGGCGCCAGGGGTTGCGCTGGCGCAGCTCTTCGTAGCGCGCCAGGTAGCTGTGCTCGGCGCGCAGGTGGGCGATGCGCTGCCTGGTGGCCTCGGGCAGCGCGTCGTAGGCGGCGTACTGGTCGGCAAACAGCGTGTCGCCCCCCACTTTCGGCAGCTCTTGCGCGTGCAGCAACGAGCCCAGGCTGGGCTTGTCCTTGTACGACAGGTCAGAGTGCCACAGCGAGCCCGCATCGCCCAGCCCGGTGGGTTCGCCGTTCTCGTCGCGGATGTTGGAGACCACCAATACCTCGGGGTGATCCGGCAGGCCGAATTTGCGCTGCACATGAATCTGCAGCGGCCCGAAGCGGCGGCTGAAGGCAACCTGCTGCGCGGGCGTGATGCGCTGGTTGCGAAAGACCAGCACCACATGCTGCCAGTGCGCGCGCAGGATGCGGTCGAAGTCCGCATCGCTCAGCGGCCGGGCCAGGTCCAGCCCGAGCACCTCGGCGCCCAAAGGGGCCTGCAACGGGCGAATTTCAAAGTCTTGCGAATCCTGCAACGGCAGGTCGTTGAGCAAAGCGGACATCGTGACAGTTCCTGTGCAGCGGTTGGTGAGGACGTGCAGTCACTGTAGGTGTCGCCTGTTATTTCTAAAAATACTGTTTTTTTGATTGCTTAAAACCAAAACATCTACATCAAATCACAACCGATGCGTGCGGTCGCCCTGCGCAAAGCCCATGGGCTGCCAGGGCTCGCCTGCGCCCACGGCAAGCACCTTGAACAGCTCGCCCATCTCGTGCTCCATCATCAATTTAGCCGCTTGCGCTCGCTGCGCCTGCGGCAGCTGCTCCAGTTCTGATAGCAGACCGCAGTTGATGAGAAAGTGCGCCTGCGTGGTGTAGCCCAGCACTTGCAGGCCCGCATCCTGCGCCGCCAGGGCCATGGCGGTGAAGTTGACGTGCGCGGTGATGTCCTTGAGGCCCACGTCCGCCAGCGGGTCGGAGTCCACCTGGTGCCCGCGGTGGCACACCAGCGTGCCCATGTGGCGCTGGGGGTGGTAGTACTCGTCCTCGCCAAAGCCGTAGTCGATCAGAAAGGCCGCGCCGCGCACCAGGTGCCGGGCCAGCGTGCGCATGAAGGCCTCGCCCTGGGGGTGGATCTCCGTCAGGTAGTCGTGCGGGCCGTCGATCTCCACCGGCGGGCGCAGCGGCGTGGGGCGGTCTTGCCACGCAAAGCCGCGGCCCGACTCGTCCAGGGCCACGCCGCGCTCGTGCCACAGGCCCGCGCGGCGCTGCAGCAGCTGCACGGGCATGGCGTCCAGCACCTCGTTGCCCACCACCACGCCGTGCATCTGGTCGGGCAGGCGGTCGGCCCAGTGCACGCGGTCGCTCCAGGCCGCCAGCGTGGCCTGCTGGCGCGCGCGCAGGCTGCCCGACAGGTCCACGATGGTGTAGCGCCGCACGCGGTCGCCCAACGCGCCCAGCAGCTGCGCGGCCAGCGCGCCGCTGCCGGCACCAAACTCCCAGAGCTCGTCGGTGGCGGTGGCGTCCAGCGCCTCGCCCACCTGGCGTGCCAGCACGCGGCCGAAGACGGGCGACAGCTCGGGCGCAGTGACAAAGTCGCTGCCGCTGGAGGGCATGGCGCCGAACTTTGGCAGGTCGCCCGCGTAGTAGCCCAGGCCCGGCGTGTACAGCGCCAGCGCCATGAACTGGTCAAAACCCAACCAGCCTCCGGCATCGGCAATGGCCTTGGCAATGTGGGTCTGCAGGGCGGTCGTTAAACTTGCGGGTTCTTTTTTCACACGCGCGATTGTCCCCCAATGGCTTCATCCCCCCGCCCCCGCACCGTGCTGGTGACTGGCGCCGCCCGGCGCCTGGGCCGCAGCATTGCGCTGGCGCTGGCGGCTGGCGGCTGGCAGGTGGCAGTGCATTACCGCGCGTCGCAGCAAGATGCTCTTGAAACTGTAGCTGCTTGCGCAGAACTGTCGGGCGCTAGCTCACATTTTGATGCTGATTTTGCCGATGAAGCTGCCGTGCGCGCACTATTGCCGCGCGCGGTGGCGCACTTCGGCGCGGTGGATGCGGTGGTCAACAGCGCCTCGCTGTTCGAGCACGACACCGCAGCCAGCTTCAGCTACGCATTGCTGGAGCAGCACCTGCGCAGCAATGCGGGCGCCCCCGTGCTACTGGCGCAGGCGCTGCATGCCCACCTGGAGCAACGTGCCGCTGCGGGCGAAGCCGACGTGCAAGGCGCGGTGGTGAACCTGCTGGATCAGAAGCTGTGGAACCAGAACCCTGACTTTTTGAGCTACACGCTCTCCAAGGCCGCGCTGGAAGCCGCCGGCACCATGCTGGCCATGGCGCTGGCCCCGCGGGTGCGCGTGGTGGGCGTGGCGCCGGGGCTCACCCTCACCAGCCATCTGCTGATGGGCGAGCGCTTCGAGCGCATGCACGCACTGAGCCCGCTGGGCCGCTCGTCCACGGCCGAGGACGTGGCCGCCAGCGTGAAGTTCGCGCTGGACAACCGGTCCCTCACCGGCACCACGCTGCTGGTGGACGGCGGCCAGCACCTGATGCGCTTCGAGCGCGACTTCTCGTTGATGTAGGCGCGCGCACCGCGCCACCCCACCATGTACAACGCCGCAGGCACACAGATCCTCACGCTCACCGGTTTGCGCTTTGATGCCAACCTGGGCATCCTCGCGCATGAAAAGAATGCGCCCCAGCCCATCCAGGTGGACGCCGAGCTGAGCCTGGGCACCCAGCCCCTGGCGCCGCGCGACGACGACATCCAGCACGTGCTGGACTACCGCAAGGTGCGCCAGATCATCATCGACGAGTGCACGGCCGAGCATGTGAACCTGCTGGAGAGCCTGATCGGCAAGCTGGCCCACCGGCTGATGCAGCTGCCCGGCGTGCTGGGCGTGCGCGTGAAGATCGCCAAGCTGGAAATTTTTGATGACTGCGAAGTCGCCATTCGCGTCGAGACAGGACAGTGGTAACCCCATGAACACCATCACAGAAGCCGCCCTCACCACCCCGCCCGCCACCGCCGACTGGGTGGGCGAAGAACCCGCGGGCGACACCCGCAAGATTGAACGCGAGCAGGTCAAGCTGGAAAAGCGCCTGTGCCGCGAGGTGGGCCGCGCCATCACCGACTTCAACATGATCGAGGAAGGCGACCGCATCATGGTCTGCATGTCCGGCGGCAAGGACAGCTACACGCTGCTGGACATCCTGCGCAAGCTGCAAAGGCGCGCGCCGGTCAAGTTCGAGCTGGTGGCCGTGAACCTGGACCAGAAGCAGCCCGGCTTTCCCGAGCATGTGCTGCCGGAGTACTTCAAGAGTATCGGCGTGGAGTACCACATCGAGAACCAGGACACCTACAGCGTCGTCAAGCGTGTGGTGCCCGAAGGCAAGACCACCTGCAGCCTGTGCTCGCGCCTGCGCCGGGCGATTTTGTATTCGGTGGCCGACCGGCTTGGCTGTACCAAACTGGCCCTGGGCCATCACCGCGACGACATCGTCGCCACGCTGATGCTCAATATGTTCTACGGCGGCCGCATGAAGGGCATGCCGCCCAAGCTGGTGAGCGACGACGGCAAGCATGTGGTGATCCGACCGCTGTGCTACGTGCCCGAAAAGGACACCGCGCGCTGGGCGCAGTACCAGCAGTTCCCCATCATTCCCTGCAACCTGTGCGGCAGCCAGGACGGGCTGCAGCGCGTGGCCGTCAACGAGATGCTGCGCGAATGGGACAAAAAATTTCCTGGCCGTATCGAGAGCATGCTGCGTGCCATGGGCCATGTGGTGACCACGCACCTGATGGATCCCAAGCTGCACGACTTCAAGAACGCCAAGGCCACCGGCATTGCCGACCCGAACGGCGACATGGCCTTCGATCATGAGGAGTTCCCCGCTGCGCCCGCGCTGCCGGGCCTGCAGGTGGTGCAGTTCGGCTGAACCGCGCTGAACGCGGCACCTGCGGGCGCCGTACCATTGCAGGCACAGGGGGCATGCTGCCCCAGGAGACATCGCCATGGTCTTGATGCGCCAACTCTGCACCCTTGCCCTGAGCGCCGCGGCCGCGCTGCTGGTCGGCTGCGCCGGCCCACGGCTGGTGGAAAGCGACGTCAGCAGCTACTCCACCCTCAGCGCCCTGCCCCACCCACCCACCTACCGCTTCGAGCGACTACCCTCGCAACAGGCGCAGGCGGCCACCTTCGCCACCATTGAGGCCCTGGCCGAGCAGGCGCTGACGCGCGTGGGCCTGCGGCGCGACGACGCCCACCCTCGTCTCGTGGCGCAACTGGGCGCCGAGGGCGGCTACACCCGGCCCCATGACTGGCCTTATTACTCGCCCGATCCGTTTTACGGCCGCTTCGGCTGGGGCCTGGGCTACGGCGGGCGCTGGAACATGGGCATGGGCTGGATGATGGACGGCCCGCCCACCCTTTACCACCGCAAGGTCAGTGTGGTGCTGCGCGACGCCGCCACGCAGCAGGTGGTGTACGAGACATCGGCTGTCTATGAAGATGTGTGGACGGACGACCCGGCCATCTACGGCGTCCTGTTCAGCCAGGCACTCAGCGGCTTTCCGCGCCCGCCGGCAGGACCGCGCAAGGTGCGCACCGAGATCACACCGCAACGCTGAACCACCGATGCCAGCTACCATTTGCTGCCGTCCTGTCCAACCACCCTTGCGCGCACCGGCCGCCTGAAAGGATTCACCATGCACCACGCCATTCGACACCGCCTGCTGCCCGTCAGTCTGTTTGCCTGCCTGTGCGCTGTCGGCATCAGCGTGCAAGCTGGCGGCCTGGGTGATGCCCTGCGCGGCGCCACCGGCAGCAACAACTCGTCCGCCTTGGGCGGCATGATGGGCAGCGGGGCGGGTCTGTCCTCCCTGTCGGCCATGGGTCTCACGGCATCGGCCACACCGAGCAACGCGGCCGGCGTCATTACCTACTGCATGAAGAACAATTACCTGAACGCCGACAAGGCCGCACAGGTCAAGCAGCAACTGCTGGGCAAGATGGGCCTTGGCAAAGCCCAACCCGAACCCCGCGACGAGGGCTATCTGAGCGGCCTGTCGGGCATCGTCACGGGCTCTGGCGGCAAGCAGTTCAACCTGGATCGTCTCAAAGGCGACCTCAAGGAAAAGGCCTGCGACTTCGTGCTGGACAACGCCCGCTCCCTGATCT
This sequence comes from Diaphorobacter sp., assembly GCF_050251835.1. Classification (NCBI taxonomy): domain Bacteria; kingdom Pseudomonadati; phylum Pseudomonadota; class Betaproteobacteria; order Burkholderiales; family Comamonadaceae; genus Diaphorobacter; species Diaphorobacter sp. Next base: position 29,532 of record NZ_JBFWLZ010000022.1, read on the forward strand.
GACCGTCACCCCTGCGCGCACCATGCACGCCACTCGCATCATTGCCATTCGCCACGGTGAAACCGCCTGGAACGTGGACGCACGCATCCAGGGCCATCTGGACATTCCGCTCAACGACACCGGGCTGTGGCAGGCCAGGCAGGTGGGGCAGGCGCTGGCGGGCGAGCCCATCACCGCTATCTACAGCAGCGACCTGCAGCGCGCCTACGCCACTGCCCTGGCCGTGGCCCGCACTACAAGAGCGCCGCTCACCCCCACGTCCGGCCTGCGCGAGCGCAGCTTTGGCCACCTGCAGGGACGCACTTTTCAGCAAATAGAGCTAGATGAACCCGATCTCGCCCTGCGCTGGCGCAAGCGCGACCCCCACTTTTCGCCCGCAGGCGGCGAGTCGCTACTCATGCTGCGCGATCGCATCGAACATACAGTGGGCACCATCGCCGCACGCCATCTCGGCGAGCAAATCGTGCTGGTAGCCCACGGCGGCGTCCTGGACGTGCTGTACCGCTTGGCCACGCGGCTGGATCTGCAGGCGCCACGCACCTGGCAGTTGACCAACGCCGCCATCAACCGCCTGCTATGGAGCGAGGGAAACGGCCTTGCGCTTGTAGGTTGGGCCGATACACAACACCTGGAGAACGCCAGCCGCGATGAAATCGATTCCTGATCTTTTGCCCGAACACCTGCGCGCCACCCTTGGTCAGCGGGTGGACTTGATCGACACCCCCGCACTGGTCATTGACCTGGACGCGATGGAGCGCAACATCCAGCGCATGGCCGAGTTTGCGCACAAGCACCAGGTGCGCTGGCGCCCCCACGCCAAGCTGCACAAGAGCTCAGAGATTGCCCTGCGTCTGGAACGAGCCGGCGCACGCGGACACTGCGTGCAAAAGGTGTCCGAGGCCGAAGCGCTGGCCGCGGGAGGCGTGGTCAATCTGTACATCAGCAACCAAGTACTGGGTGCCACCAAGCTGCTGCGCGCCGCGCGCCTGGCTGCACAGCTGGCCGCACGCGGCGGGCGGCTGGCCGTCGCAGTGGACAGCGACGAAGGCGTTGCCCGACTGGCCGAGGCCATGCGCGTGGCGGGCAGCGACGCCGGCATCAACGTATTTGTGGAAATCGACGTCGGGCAGGGCCGCTGCGGAGTGGCGCCGGGCCCTGCCGCGCTGGCACTGGCGCAAACCGTGGCAACGCAGCCACGCCTGCAGTTTGCGGGCCTGCAGGCCTACCACGGCGGTGCCCAGCACCTGCGCACTGCGGTTGATCGGCGCCAGGCCATCGCCCGCGCAGTGCAGGCAGTTGCCGACACGCGTGCGCTGATCGAATCTGCGGGCCTGCCTGTGCCGCTGGTCACAGGATCGGGCACCGGCACATTGGTGCACGAAGCCGCGAGCGGCGTATATGGCGAACTGCAGCCTGGCTCTTTTTTGTTCATGGATGCGGACTACTCACGCAACGAACGCGAGAGCGCGCAGCCTCAATTCGAGCATGCGCTGTTCGTCAAGACTCAGGTCATCTCGGTGCGCGAGGGCAGCCACGCCGTGTGCGACGCCGGCCACAAAAGCCACGCCATCGACTCTGGTATGCCGCTGGTCTGGGGCCTGCCGCCTGAACTCGCGCTGCGCTACGCCAACGGCGGCGACGAACACGGCATCCTGTACCACGCCGGACCCCAGTCCCGCCTGCCTGCCCTGGGCCGCATGCTCTGGCTGGTACCGGGCCACTGCGACCCCACCGTCAACCTGCATGACCATCTGATCGGCGTGCGCGGCGGGTTGCTCAACGGTGTGGTGGAACGCATCATCCGGGTGGATGCGCGTGGCGCGCTGACCTGATCATCGGGCAGCGCACAGGCTTCACTGGCGCGCGCATCCCGTCAAAGCCAGGCTCAAGCCATTGGATTGGGGGTGAGGGTGGGAAACCTTATAGGCGTCGGCTTGATGGGCTAGCGTCCGCCAATGGTGGTGCACATCGCATCCGGGCGAGTTTTAAAAACAAAAAAGCCCACAAACGTCAAGCCCCTCTCTTCCCGTGTTGCTTTTTTCAAAGCTTCCCTCGATGAGTAGGACTTGAACCAGCCTACAAAAAAGTAGGCCGTGAAGGGCAAAGCAAAGGGAGCCAGCAGGCTCCCTTTTTTCATGGGCGCGTGGCCCTCATTCGTGGAGTCCATGCCCCCGGCATGAACTCTTATTCAAAATACAGAACATCCTTGTAGGACAGTGGGGCGTTAGCTAGTCCAAGGCGCATCGCCGCCGTAGTGGTCACGCCATCCTTCTTCCGAACGTCGATGTAGTTGTGGACCACCCGGAAGATGTCCAACAGCTTCCCCACCATGGCCGGGTTGTAGGCGCTGTACCCATTCCAGCTACGGCCATCATTGGCCGATGAACGCATAGCCCGTTCAAACAGGGAAATGCGCCTGCGCACCTTCTCAAAGAAGCTATCCACCCCGTGAAGGGTGGCTTTGTTGTGGAGCCATGCCACATGGTCTTCATCAAAGGTATTGTGTTCCGTAATCCAGCACATTGCCTTCTCAGGCTCCGACATATCAGGCAAAGGATGCTTTACCCATTTGTCTTGCCATTTTCCAATGTGACTCACATTGGCAATTGCTTCTTTCAACAACTCCAATTTGATTTCAGCATCGGTTTTACCGGGGAAGTCTGCTTTACGTTCTTTCAGAAGCGCTTTTGCCGCCCCGGTGGCTTGGCGCTTTTCATCAATGGTCATTCTCTTATTGATGGACACATAAAAGGCTTCGGCCTTATGTGCTTTGACTTCATCCTTGAATACGGCCAAGCAAGCGGCCCGAATTCCCGATTCTTGGTCAAGAAAGAAACGCCACTTCTTTGCCATCGGCATCAATGCCTTCAAATAATAGAAGTGGGCAATCATGGTGTATTCCGCATGAATTTGCATGCCATAGTCTGGCAATTGCTCATCATTGGTCTTCTCGTCAAAATTTTCAACGTCTTCACGGCGTTCTAATTTTGCGTATTTGGTCTTGACTCTGGACATTAGGTCACCAGAGCCCAACAATTTGAACGCCTTATTATTGACTGCATTGGTGTAGTCCGCTTGTGTCCAATAGCGTGTGGTGCCACGCAATGGAGCGGCCAAATCGGCATCACCATTCTTTTGCGCCAATGCTTCGATGGAATCTCTATCCACAGAGCCATCGAAATTTGGATGCACTCCAAAGACGTAATGGCTTGTATTGTCTACGCTGGTGATTGCACTGAGCACAATATTTCTCTTGTCTTTGCGCTCGGACCAGTTGATAACGTGTTCTTGGCGGTCAATGGAAATATTGAGCCGCTCAATGTCCATGGTGGCAAGTTTGCTTTCACGATTCCCAGCAAACGCCATACATTGGGAATGAATGTAGTCGATTCGATGGTACAGCAGGGACCAAGAAATACCCAACATATCAACAATACGGCTCAAAGGCACTTTGTTGACGAGCATCTTGAATATGTCGATGTTGTGGTAAGTCTCACGCTGACGACTTGAAGCCTTGGGCTTGGATACCGTTTTACCGCATCCATTGCAACGATACCTTTGTGTACCGCTGGCGGTCTTGCCAAATGAACGGTATGCCTTTTTGGTGCCAACTGGCACCCCATGATTGGAGCATTCCTCATTCAAGCAAGAAAGCGGCTTTTCACCCATGCAATGGGCAATAAGGCGCTTTACCTCTTCATCAATCCCTTGATTGCTCTTAATGGGTGGAACCTCACCACATTTGACACATTGGAGCAAAGGCAACGCCTTGCCCCCATAGGTAATTCGATAGGCTTGTGGGTGTTGCTCTGGGCTCAGGCCATAGCTCTCACACCGTGGGTTCTTGCATGTATTGTATTGAATACCATTATAGGTATTTGGAATCCATGCCTTACTTGCTTTTGCCATGCGGTTACCGTGTCATTGAAAGCACCAATGTTAATACCGAAGTTTGAGTGAATGCAATAGCTTCTTAGAAACTGTTTTTATGGGTGCCGCTGAATAGCGCACCCATTTTTCATACCAAATCCGAGTGAAACGAAGAGGCATTAAGTATTGGAAACGGGGTTCTTGATCCCCTCTTGGTAAGCCTCGTACAACTCAGGCGCTTTGTCTTTAAGTCTATCGAGTTCATTGATTTTCCACTCCACCAAGAGTTCCTTGGTTTTGCTGGAAAAATTGGTGTGAAGCAGTTTGCACAAGACTTCCAATTGATGTGATAACTCTTCATCAAGCTTTACGTTTTTCGATTTTTGTTTCTCTGACATATAAATGTTCTTTCTATACAAGGTATAGCATTTATTAAGAACATTTCAATAAATATCCCGTATTTAATTGACATCAAAAAGTTTTCTGGCAATTTGGTATTAAACCAAATGAAAAGAAAACAAATATGGGAGTCAATCGAAATACAAATTTACATGCAGCCAAGAAAGTAAAGAACGATGAGTTTTATACCAAGCTGAGTGACGTAGAAAATGAGTTGCGTCATTACAAGACGCACGTCAAAGGCAAAATAGTCTATTGCAATTGCGATGACCCTAACTGGTCAAGCTTCTACAAATATTTCACGCTTAATTTCAAACACCTGGGCCTAAAAAAGGTCATCACTACCCATTACAGCAAAGACATCAGTTCCGACCCGGCTTACATGGAAGAATGCATCCTGGGTGAGGATGGAAATACTCAAATCACTCGAACAACATTAAAAGGTGATGGAGATTTTCGTAGTGAAGAGTGTATTGCTTTGCTTCATCAGGCGGACATTGTGTGCACCAATCCTCCATTTTCTCTCTTCCGAGAATACATTGGATTGCTTGCCAAGATGAAGAAATCATTCTTGGTGATTGGCTCTCAGAATGCTATCACCTACAAAGAGATATTTCGCCTCATCATGAACAATGATGTTTGGCTCGGTATTTCAAAACCAAAGGTATTCTCTACCCCACAGGGTGAAGAGAAGAAGTTCGGCAACATCTGTTGGTACACCAATTTAATGCATGCCAATCGCCTGCAAAAAATACGTCTATGGAAAAAATATGGCACCTCGGAATACCCCAAGTACGATAACTATAACGCTATTGAAGTGGGTAAAGTAGCTGAAATTCCCATGGATTATGACGATGAAATGGGGGTGCCAATCACATTTTTGGAAAAGTACAATCCACAGCAGTTTTTAATCGTAGGCCTCGCCAATGATAAGCGAGTTATCGACGATGCATTTGTTCAAGGGCAAGAGAGATATCTGGATGACCAACATAAAAAATTTGTAGGTATGGTCTTATCCGACAACGGCACTCTTCGCGCACCATACGCAAGAATAATTATCAAAAAGAAAGTGTGACATGAAAATTCAACTCAAACAAATAAAAATCCGAGACCTTACAAATCAATACAAAGACTTAAAAAACCAGGGCGTCAGGGGATACGGTGGTTTACTGGATATTCGCCCAGCATATCAGCGCGAATTCGTTTATAAAGACCCGCAGAAAATTGCGGTCATTCAAACAGTGCGTAATGGTTTTCCTTTAAATGTAATGTATTGGGTCGTCAATAAAAATACATCACAACCCGATGGTGGCAATAAGATTGACGAAACCTATGAAGTTTTGGATGGCCAGCAGCGCACCATAAGCATCTGCGAATATATATCCGGAAATTTCTCGGTCGATGAAGTGTATTTCCACAATTTACCCCAAGACAAACAAGATGCCATCTTGGATTACGACCTGATGATTTATTTCTGCGAGGGAGCACCCTCTGAAAAATTAGCTTGGTTTCGTACCATCAACATCGCGGGGGAACGATTGACCGACCAAGAGTTGCGCAATGCAGTTTACACTGGGCCTTGGCTATCCGATGCCAAAGATTATTTCAGCAAAGATAATTGTGTTGCGTATCAGAAGGGTGGTAAGTATCTCAAAGGCTCCGCTATTCGTCAGGAATACCTTGAAACAGTCTTGAAATGGATAAACAAGGGAAAAATAGAAGAATACATGGGCAAGCACCAGCACGACAAAGATGCTGATGAATTGCAGCAATATTTTGTAAAAATTATTGACTGGATTGAGCGTACATTTACCGTTTATCGAAAAGAAATGCAGGGGTTGGATTGGGGGTGTCTATACGATACCTATCACTTAAATACATATAACAGTAAAGACTTAGAAAAAGAAATCAAGGTGCTAATAGCTGATGAAGAGGTCACCAAAAAAAGTGGTATCTATGAATATGTGTTGAGCAAGGGTGATAAAGTAAGTGCATTGAGTCTTCGTGCATTTACCGACAAAGACAAAACCGAAGCTTTCGAACGGCAAATTGTTGCAGGCACCCGTACAGCAACTTGTCCTAAATGCACCAAACTATTTGATTTCGATGCCATGGCGGCGGACCACATTGTTCCTTGGTCCAAGGGTGGTAAAACCATTGCATCCAATTGCCAAATGCTTTGCAGGCCGTGCAATGGCACCAAGTCTAATCATTGAATGCCAAAGAAAAAAGGGAGCCTGCTGGCTCCCTTCGGGTCGTTTTTTTGTCATCAACTCATCATCAATTGGCCCGACTTGCCTTCAATGCCATATCTTCCTTGATAAGCTCTTTCATGGCATCAAGGACTTCCCGGCCCATGGTTCCCGACAAATATTGAGGGCAGTCATAGGAGAGTTTTTTTCGAGTCACGCCCAAATAGACTCTGCACTTCTCAGAGAATGCCCCATTGTCATCAAAGTATCTATCCTCAATCTTGATGATGACAGAAGTGGCACCATAACCTTCAATGATGAACATAGGGGTTTTATTTGCCACCCAACTTGTTATGACAAATTGCCCACCTTCCCGAACTTCATCAACGTTTGACCCCCAAACCCCGGTTTGTTTGGCCATGCGATTTGATTCTTCAATCTTTTGCTGAGGATTGCCCATTTGCATTCCACCTTCCCGAAGCTCTCGGAATAGAGCATGGTGAATTGAAATGGTGATTTCCTCGATAGCTCTTTTCACGAAGTAATAGTTCTCCGATTTGAGCTTTTTGAACTTCTCACGGTCCATCAACATCCGTTGAGCGTTGGTCATGTCGCCATCACCGTTGCCCGTGGGAGGGCTGTTCAGTGCATTGATGACCACCATGGAATCTTCCATGGCCTTGGCCCGGTCGGCGTACGCCTTTTGCCAGTGGGCCGTGTTCTTGTAGTTGTCCAGGAAGTTTTCGATGCATCGCATCTGGCCTTGAAGACCTTCCAAGGCTTCGATGCTTGGGGGTTCAATGCTGATGGTGCGGGCCGTGCATCCGGCCAGCGTCTCTTTTTCCTTCTCTTCGGGGGAAGGCGTTGGAGGTGTCGGCGCAGCGGTTGTTTGGGCTACTGGTGACGGTGCATCCGTGTTCTTTTCACCGCAGGCAGTCAGCAGGGCCATGGCGGCAACTGCGACGGACAAGACCCCAATCTTCATGTAAAGCTCCCGGTTAGTAGGGTCATCTTAGCCGATGCTTTACAAAGAGAAACACCCTCCGAAGAGGGTGTTTGCGGGGTGCCTATCCTGGGCTAAGACCTAACTTCTGGTGAGGCGAAAAGCAACACGGGAAGAGAGGGGCTTGCACAAACGTGGGCTTTTTTTCCAAGCATTGCGCCTGATATTTGGTTGCGCGAGAAGGATTTGAACCTCCGACCTTTGGGTTATGAGCCCAACGAGCTACCAGACTGCTCCATCGCGCGGTAAGAGAAGAATTATACAGTATTTTTAAGCTTCTGTGTCAGCAGCTTGAGATTCAGCGGGACGATCCACCAATTCAACGAAAGCCATCGGCGCATTGTCGCCTACACGGAAACCCATTTTCAGGATGCGTGTGTAGCCACCAGGACGGGTCTTGAAGCGCGGACCCAGTTCATTGAACAGCTTGGTAACGCTGTCGCGATCACGCAGGCGATTGAAGGCCAGGCGACGGTTAGCCACCGAGTCTTCCTTGGCCAGGGTGATCATGGGCTCGATCACGCGGCGCAGCTCTTTGGCTTTGGGCAGAGTGGTCTTGATGGCCTCGTGCTCGATGAGCGAGTTCATCATGTTTTGCAGCATCGCAAGGCGGTGCGAGCTGGTGCGATTGAGTTTGCGAAGGCCGTGTCCGTGGCGCATGGTGCTTTCCTTTTTGAATAATTAAATCGGGCAGCCGTATCAGGTACTGCCCGAGGCACTGACTCTCATGAGAAGAGCCGAAACTTGAAACTTAACGCTTATCGAGCCCGGCCGGCGGCCAGTTCTCAAGCTTCATACCCAGCGTGAGACCGCGTGAAGCCAAAACTTCCTTGATCTCGTTGAGCGACTTGCGACCCAGGTTGGGGGTCTTGAGCAGTTCGTTCTCGGTGCGCTGGATCAGATCACCGATGTAATAGATGTTCTCTGCCTTGAGGCAGTTCGCAGAGCGCACCGTGAGCTCAAGCTCATCCACCGGCCGCAGCAAGATCGGATCAAAGGTGGCACCACTGGCCTGCCCAGGCCGGCCAGCCTGAGGTTCCAGGATCCCACCGGCATCAATCTGTGCAAACACTGCCAGCTGCTCGATCAGGATCTTGGTGGACTCACGCACCGCCTCTTCAGCAGAGATGGCGCCGTTGGTTTCAATCTCCAACACCAGCTTGTCCAGGTCGGTGCGCTGCTCTACGCGAGCGCTTTCAACGGTGTAGCTGACGCGCTTGACCGGAGAAAAAGACGCATCTAGCACGATACGACCAATGGACTTTGTAGCCTCGTCAGCGAAGCGCCGCATGTTGCCTGGCACGTAACCGCGACCTTTCTCCACCTTGATCTGCATATCCAGCTTGCCACCGGCAGACAGGTGCGCAATCACGTGGTCAGGGTTGACAATCTCGACATCGTGGGGCGTTTGAATATCACGCGCCGTAACGACACCCTCACCGTCCTTGCGCAAGCTCAATGTGACCTCGTCACGGTTGTGAAGCTTGAACACAACCCCCTTCAGATTCAGCAGGATGTTGACAACATCTTCCTGGATTCCGTCGATCGACGAATACTCGTGCAACACACCGGCAATGGTCACCTCGGTTGCTGCGTAACCCACCATGGACGAGAGCAAGACACGCCGAATGGCGTTGCCAAGCGTGTGGCCATAGCCACGCTCGAACGGCTCCAGTTCGACTTTAGCTCGGTTGTAACCAAGCTGTTCGACATTGATTGCCTTGGGTTTCAGCAAATTGGTTTGCATGCAGACTTCCTCTCAATGCCCCCAGCTCGTTACACCGGTAAGGCTGATGAAGCACCTAAACCGCGATACCCGCGGTTCAGGAACGAATTAGCTAGGGTGACGACTATGGATTAACGCGAATACAACTCAACGATCAGAGATTCGTTGATGTCTGCACCAAACTGGTCACGATCTGGCACTTGCTTGAAAACGCCTTCGACCTTGTCAGCACTCACCTCGACCCAGGCGGGCATGCCCACCTGCTGGGCCAATTGCAGAGCCTCGACAATGCGCGCCTGTTTCTTGGACTTTTCACGCACGGCGACAACGTCACCAGCTTTCACCAGGTACGAAGCGATGTTGACGCATTGACCATTGACGGTGATGGCCTTGTGGGACACCAGCTGGCGCGCTTCTGCACGCGTAGAGCCGAAACCCATGCGATAGACAACATTGTCCAGGCGGGATTCGAGCAGCGACAGCAGGTTGGCGCCAGTGTTGCCCTTGCGGCGCTCAGCTGCCTCGAAGTAACGACGGAACTGCTTTTCCAGCACGCCGTACATGCGCTTGACCTTCTGCTTTTCACGCAGTTGCAGACCGTAGTCAGACGTGCGGGCGCCAGAGGTGCGCCCATGCTGACCAGGCTTGGAGTCAAACTTGGCTTTGTCAGCAATCGAGCGACGTGCGCTCTTGAGGAACAGATCCGTGCCTTCGCGGCGGGAGAGTTTGGCCTTGGGGCCGAGATAACGTGCCACTTGTATTTCCTTGAATTGTCTTCTTCCGCATTGAAATGCGGGAGCCACCATCGCACAAGGCGATCGGTGGCGGTGGGCTTATGAAAAGATTTAGATGCGGCGACGCTTCTGAGGGCGGCAGCCGTTGTGGGGCACAGGCGTCACATCCGAGATGGATGTAATGCGAATGCCCAGAGCACCAAGGGCGCGCACCGAGGACTCGCGGCCCGGACCGGGGCCCTTGATCTCGACGTCCAGGTTCTTGATGCCCTGTTCAATGGCGGCGCGACCCGCCACTTCAGAAGCCACCTGAGCAGCAAACGGTGTCGACTTGCGCGAACCCTTGAAGCCTTGACCCCCCGAAGATGCCCAGGACAGCGCGTTACCTTGGCGATCGGTGATGGTGATGATTGTATTGTTGAAGGATGCATGCACGTGGGCGATACCATCGGACACGTTCTTGCGAACCTTCTTGCGCACGCGTTGCGCCGCGTTATTGGCGGGAGACTTAGCCATATTGATCTTTCAATCTTACTTTTTCAGTGCAGCTGCACCTTTGCGCGGGCCCTTGCGGGTACGTGCATTCGTGCGTGTGCGCTGACCACGCATCGGCAGACCGCGACGATGGCGGAAACCACGATAGCAACCGATGTCCATCAAACGCTTGATATTCATCGTTGTTTCACGGCGCAGATCACCTTCAATGGTGAACTGAGCGATTTGGTCGCGAATCTTCTCCAGATCAGCGTCGGTCAGTTCCTTGACCTTCTTGGAATACGCGATTCCGCACGCTTCGCAAATCTTGCGAGCACGGGTGCGCCCAATACCATAGATAGCCGTCAGGCCGATCTCGGCATGCTGATGGGGCGGGATGTTAATACCAGCGATACGAGCCATATGCGTCCTCTAAATTTCCCAATCAACCTTGGCGCTGCTTGTGGCGCTGATCTGTGCAGATCACGCGCACAACGCCCTTGCGGCGGATGATTTTGCAGTTGCGGCAAATTTTCTTCACCGAAGCCGAAACTCTCATTGCATTCTCCTAAACTTGTCCAATCGTTCCGGCCCACTGCACGGAACACAATAAACGTGCCCGCGATGGATCGAAGGGCATCAAAAAAGCCGTTGCTTCTCTGGCGAACCCGCAACTATAGCGCATTCACCAGAGAGTCATCGGAGTCAGGTACCTGGTGTCGCCTTGAAGTTGGCCTTCTTGAGCAGCGATTCATACTGCTGCGACATCATGTAGTTCTGCACCTGGGCCATGAAGTCCATCGTGACCACCACAATGATCAACAACGAAGTGCCACCAAAATAGAACGGCACGTTGTACTTCAGGATCAGGAACTCTGGCAGCAAACAGACAAACGTGATGTAAACGGCACCAGCCAATGTCAGGCGCACCAGAATCTTGTCGATGTAGCGCGCCGTGTGCTCACCAGGGCGGATACCAGGGATGAACGCCCCACTCTTCTTCAGGTTGTCTGCCGTCTCCCGGCTGTTGAAAACCAGCGCGGTGTAGAAGAAGCAGAAAAACACGATGGCGGCTGCATAGAACATCACGTACACAGGCTGTCCGGGTGTCAGCGCGGCCGAAATATCGCGCAGCCAGCGCATGGACTCTCCGGCGCTGAACCAGTTCACGATGGTTGCAGGCAGCAAGATGATGGACGACGCAAAGATCGGTGGAATTACACCAGCCATATTCAGCTTCAACGGCAGATGGGACGATTGCCCGCCATACACCTTGTTGCCAACCTGGCGGCGTGCGTAATTCACAAGAATCTTGCGCTGACCACGCTCGACAAAAACCACAAAGTAGGTGACAAGCCCCACGACGATCACGATGAAAATCGCTGCAAGAATGCTCATCGCACCCGTGCGCACGAGTTCCAGCAACCCGCCAATCGAACTCGGCAACCCCGCGGCAATGCCTGCGAAGATCAGGATCGATATGCCGTTGCCCAGCCCGCGCTCGGTAATCTGCTCACCCAGCCACATCAGGAACATGGTGCCCGCCGTCAAGCTGAACACCGCAGTCATGCGGAAGCCAAAGCCAGGCTCCAGCACCAGACCCGCCGAGCTTTCCAGCGCCACTGCGATGCCCAGCGACTGGAATATGGCCAGGCCAAGCGTTCCGTAACGTGTGTATTGCGCGATCTTGCGGCGACCGGTTTCACCTTCCTTTTTCAACTGCTCGAACGTGGGAACCACGTAGGTCATCAACTGCATGATGATCGATGCCGATATGTACGGCATGATCCCCAGAGCGAAGACCGTGAAGCGCGAAAGCGCCCCGCCCGAAAACATGTTGAAAAGATTCAGGATGCCACCCTGCTGACCACTGAACAGCTGCTGCAACTGCGCAGGATCGATTCCCGGAACGGGAATGTGCGCCCCCACGCGGTATACAACCAACGCGAGCAGCAAGAAGACAAGACGCCGGCGAAGATCGCCGAACTTTCCAGTTTTTGCCAGTTGAGCTGCGTTAGTAGCCACAGTTACCTTTCGTCAGATCCAGATCAAGCCAGGCTACCGCCGGCGGCCTCGATGGCAGCCTTAGCGCCAGCAGTTGCGGAGATGCCCGACAGCTTGACTGCCTTGGAAATCTCGCCACTCTTGATCACCTTGACCACCTTCGCCAATTCGCTGATCAGCCCGGCGCTCTTCAGCGTCAGCACATCCACCTCGGCCAGACCAAGGTTGTCCAGCGCAGAAAGAGAGATCTCTGCATTGAACTTCAGCAAATGCGACTTGAAGCCGCGCTTGGGAAGACGGCGCTGCAAAGGCATCTGACCGCCTTCGAAACCTACCTTGTGATAACCGCCGGAGCGCGACTTCTGCCCCTTGTGCCCGCGGCCTGCTGTCTTGCCCAGACCAGAACCAATGCCACGACCAACGCGGCGCTTGGCGTGCTTGGCGCCGTCTGCGGGCTTGATGCTATTGAGTTCCATCATCAACCTCTCAGAGGACTTTGACCAGATAGCTGATCTTGTTAATCATGCCGCGCACCTCGGGCGTGTCCTTGAGTTCGCTGACGCTGTTGAGCTTGCGAAGTCCCAGACCACGAACCGTGGCGCGATGCGATTCCTTGGTGCCAATAGGACTGCGCACCAGCTGAATCTTGATGGTTTGTTGTGTTGTCATTGATCGCCTCTCTGTCAGGCAGCAAAGAGGTCTTCGACCGACTTGCCGCGCTTGGCTGCCACTTCGGCTGGCGTAGTGGAATTGGTCAGGGCGTCAAACGTTGCGCGAACCATGTTGTAGGGGTTGGACGAGCCATGGCTCTTGGCCACGATATCGGTAATGCCCATCACCTCGAACACGGCACGCATCGGACCGCCAGCGATGATGCCGGTACCCTTGGGAGCCGGTGCCATCATCACCACGGCAGCGCCATGGTGCCCCGTCACATTGTGGTGAATGGTGCCGCTCTTGAGCGAAACCTTCACCATGTTGCGACGCGCCTCTTCCATCGCTTTTTGCACAGCTGCGGGCACTTCCTTGGACTTGCCCTTGCCCATGCCAACTCGGCCATCACCGTCGCCAACCACCGTCAGTGCAGCGAAGCCCAAGATGCGGCCACCCTTCACGACTTTGGTCACGCGGTTGACCGCGATCATTTTTTCGCGCAGACCGTCGTCACGACCTTCGTCTTGCACTTTGGGTTGAAATTTAGCCATTTTTATCCGCTCCGCTTAGAACTGCAGGCCAGCTTCGCGGGCCGCGTCAGCCAAGGCCTTCACGCGGCCGTGATACGCAAAACCTGCGCGATCAAATGCAACCTTTTCGATACCGGCAGCCTTCGCCTTCTCAGCGATACGCTTGCCGATGATCTGGGCCGCAGCGGCGTTGCCGCCCTTGCCGGAGCCACCGAGCGACTTGCGCACGTCGGCTTCGACCGTGGAAGCGCTGGCCAGCACCTTGCTGCCATCGCCCGAGATCACACTGGCGTAGATATGGAGATTCGTACGATTGACCGTCAGACGCGCAATGCCTTGCTGGGCAATACGGATACGGGTCTGACGGGCCCGACGAAGACGCTGCTCTTTTTTGGTCAACATGTTGCAGCTCCTTACTTCTTCTTGGTCTCTTTGATCGTGACTTTTTCATCCGAGTAACGGATGCCCTTGCCTTTGTAAGGCTCGGGAGGACGAACGGCACGAATCTCTGCAGCCAGCTGACCCACCACCTGGCGGTCAGCACCCTTGATCACGATTTCCGTGGGAGTGGGCGTCGCCACAGAGATGCCAGCGGGCATTTCAAAATTCACGGGGTGCGAAAAACCGATGGCCAGGTTCAGCTTGTTGCCGGAGGCTGCCGCCTTGAAACCCACGCCGATGAGCGTGAGCTTCTTTTCAAAGCCCTTGCTGACACCGACCACCATGTTGTTGACCAACTGGCGCACCGTGCCACTCATGGCATTGGCTTCACGCGATTCATTGACCGGCTCGAAGCTCAGCTTGCCTTCGTTGCTGGACACCTTCACCAGCGGGTTCTGCGCGAGCGACAACGCGCCGCCAGCACCCTTGACACTGATCTGGTCGTCCTTGATGGACACATCCACGCCTGCGGGGATGCTTACCGGGGATTTACCTACACGGGACATTTCAGTCTTCTCCTCAATGCCACGTTAAGCCACATAGCAAAGCACTTCACCACCGACACCGGTAGCACGCGCCTTGCGATCAGTCATCACACCCTTGGGCGTCGTGACAATTGCCACGCCCAGGCCGTTCATGACTTGCGGAATGGAATCACGACCCTTGTACACGCGCAGGCCAGGACGGCTGACACGCTCGATGCGCTCGATAACCGGACGACCGGCGTAGTACTTCAGGGTGATGACGAGTTCAGACTTGCCATCTTCAGACTTCACTTCGAAGCCGTCGATGTAACCCTCGTCCTTCAACACTTGTGCAATGGCAACCTTCACTTTGGAGGAAGGCACTGCCACGGTGGCCTTAGACACCATTTGCGCGTTTCGGATGCGGGTCAGCAAGTCAGCGATGGGATCACTCATGCTCATGTTGTATCTCTCCTGCCTGCTTACCAGCTGGCCTTGGTGACACCGGGGATGTCACCGGCAAATGCCAGTTCACGGATCTTGGCGCGGCCCAGACCGAATTGACGGAAGGTGCCACGCGGACGACCGGTGATCTCGCAACGGTTGCGCTGGCGCGTGGGGTTGGCATTGCGGGGCAATTTCTGCAATCCCAGACGGGCGGCTTCACGCTCTTCATCGCTACGCTTGGCGTCGCCTGCGATGGCCTTCAGTTCCGCGTACTTGGCGGCGTACTTGGCGGCCAGTTTTTCGCGCTTGAGTTCGCGCTGGATCAAAGCTACTTTAGCCATACGCTGCCTTTAGTTCTTGAACGGGAAACGGAAGGCCGTGAGAAGCGCCTTGGCTTCTTCGTCGGACTTGGCCGTCGTGGTGATGCTGATGTTGAGGCCGCGCAAGGCATCCACCTTGTCGTACTCGATCTCAGGGAAAATGATCTGCTCTTTGACGCCGATGTTGTAGTTGCCACGGCCGTCAAAAGCACGCCCGGAAATACCACGGAAGTCACGCACGCGGGGCAGTGCGATCGTCACGAAGCGATCCAGAAACTCATACATGTGCGCGCCGCGCAGCGTCACCATGCAGCCGATGGCCTGGCCTTCACGGATCTTGAAACCGGCGATGGCCTTCTTGGCCTTGGTGACGACAGGCTTTTGGCCGGCGATCTTGGTCAGGTCAGCCACGGCATTGTCCATGACCTTCTTGTCCGCCACGGCCTCGCTCACACCCATGTTGAGCGTGATCTTGGTCAGACGCGGAACCTGCATCGGCGAGGTGTAACCGAACTGCTTGACCAGTTCGGGAGCGATCTTGTCGCGATAGATTTGTTGCAGTCGTGCCATGTGGACTCCTTAGGCAGCCTTGATTTCGGCGCCGCTGGACTTGAACACGCGAACGCGCGTACCGTCGGCCTGCACCTTGATACCCACGCGATCAGCCTTGCCGGTAGCGGCATTGAAGATGGCCACGTTGGATTGGTGGATGGGCATGGCTTTTTCCACAATGCCGCCCGTCGTACCCTTCATGGGGTTCGGCTTGACATGCTTCTTGACCAGGTTGATGCCTTCGATGACCAGATGAGAGTCATCCTTGCGCAGCGCAACTGTGCCGCGCTTGCCCTTGTCGCGCCCGGTGAGCACGATGACTTCGTCGCCCTTGCGGATCTTGTTCATGGAGCGTCCTTCAGAGAACTTCAGGAGCCAGGGACACGATCTTCATGAAGCGCTCCGTGCGCAATTCACGCGTCACGGGGCCGAAGATGCGGGTGCCGATCGGCTCCAGCTTGGCATTGAGCAACACTGCTGCATTGCCATCGAATTTGACGAGCGAGCCATCGCCACGGCGAATGCCCTTGGCCGTACGAACAACCACGGCACTGTAGATCTCGCCTTTCTTGACGCGACCACGGGGTGCAGCTTCTTTCACGCTCACCTTGATGATGTCGCCAACACTTGCATAACGGCGCTTGGAGCCACCCAGCACCTTGATGCACAGGACGGACTTCGCGCCGGTATTGTCGGCAACGTCTAACCGAGATTCAGTTTGGATCATTTCAATATTCCCAACTTGCACCAGCAGTTGAATACCTCAAAAAAACTTCTCAAGGTGGCCGACCTGCCAGTCAGTCTTGGGCCCGTCGTCCACACCGCAAACCATTTGCGGCGCTTCCCGCTGGGCAGAAACTTCGCGCCATTAACGCGAAGCCCGCAAGTGTCTCAAAAATATTTGCGCGCGTCAACAGGTTTGTGCACACGTCAGCACATTGCTCACGTGGGCACGGTGGCGTACTGGTTGGCCAATTGCAGAAACTGCTCCAGTTGCGGGTCGTGGCCTGGCAGCTCCTCGGCAAGCAATTGCGCCACGCGAGGAGCCAGCGAAGCAGCCAGGCGTGCATCGAGGAACAGCACGCGGGCGCGGCGCGCCAGCACATCCTCCACCGTGCGCGCATATTCGTGGCGCGCGGCAAAGCGCACCATGGCCTCGGACAGACCCGGCGCCAGCGCCGCGTCCGCCCCCGGCAGGCTGGCGACCACGGGTGCCTCGGTTCCGTAAGAGTGCAGGCCCTGCGGCGCATTCAGCCCCCCGTTGTTCCGGATTCGGCCTGCACCCACCAGCGCCAGCGACACCGTCACGCCGGCGGGCTTGTGCGGCAGCAGGCGATCATGCATGCATTGGCGCAGCACATCCTCGGCCATGGCACGGTAGGTGGTCCATTTGCCGCCAGTCACCGTGACCAGTCCGCTGCCGCTGGTCAGCACCGTGTGCTCGCGGCTGATGCTCTTGGTGCTGGCGCTGTCGTCGTCCTGGGGTTTGACCAGCGGGCGCAAGCCCACCCAGATGCTGCGCACGTCAGCCGCCCGGGGCGCGCGGCGCAGATAGCGCGCCGACTCGCCCAGGATAAAGCTCACTTCTTCGCGCAGGGCCACGGGCTCGCGTGCCAGATCCTGGCGGGGGCTGTCTGTGGTGCCCAAAATCAGCTTGCCCAGCCATGGCACGGCGAACAACACGCGCCCGTCGGCTGTCTTGGGCACCATCAGCGCATGGTCGGAGGGCAAAAAATCCCGATCCACCACGATATGCACGCCCTGGCTGGGCGCCACCATGGGCCGCACCGGCTGGCCGCAGTCCTGCCCGTCGCGCTGGCGCAGCTCGTCCACCCAGACACCCGTGGCGTTGACCACGCAGCGCGCGCGCACCTCATAGGGCGTGCCGGTCTCGGCATCAGCGCACACCACACCCGCCACCTTGCCTGCGTCATAGAGCAGGCCGCTCACGGGGCAATAGTTGATGACCAGCGCGCCCAGGCGGGCCGCCGTGCGTGCCAGCGCCAGCGCCAGCCGGGCATCGTCAAACTGGCCGTCCCAGTATTTGACGCCGCCTTTAAGGCCCTCTGCCACCGCCGTGGGCAGGCAGCGCAGGGTTTCCATGCGTCCCAGAAATTCCGTATGCCCCAGCCCGGCCTGGCCCGCCAGGGCGTCGTACATCTTCAGGCCCGTGCCGTAGAACGGCGTCTCCCACACCTTGTAGGAAGGCATGACGAACGCGAGCGGCTGCGCCAGGTGCGGCGCGTTGCGCAGCAGCGTGGTGCGTTCGTGCAGCGCCTCGCGCACCAGCGCGATGTTGCCCTGCGCCAGGTAGCGCACGCCGCCGTGCACCAGTTTGGTGGCGCGCGATGATGTGCCCTTGGCAAAGTCGTGCGACTCCAGCAGCACTACCGAAAACCCGCGCGCCGCCGCATCCAGCGCCACGCCCAGGCCGGTGGCACCGCCGCCGATGACCGCAAGGTCATGAACGACCGGGCGCGCCAGCTGCTGCAGCAACTGCGCACGCGAAGTGACAAGAGGGGTGGGGATATCGGCAGTCATGGCGGGTATTGTCCACGCCTACACCGCCAGCCACTTGGCCTATGCTTGCCCGCCATGACTTACCTGCTCGCCCTCGACCAAGGCACCTCCAGCTCGCGCAGCATCGTGTTCGACGAACGCGGCCGCATCGTGGCCCAGGCGCAGCGCGAGCTGGCGCAGCTCTACCCCCGCCCCGGCTGGGTGGAGCACGACCCGCGCGAAATCTGGCGCACGCAGCTCGCCACCGCGCAGGACGCGCTGCGCCAGGCCGGCATCACCGCGCGGGACGTGCGCGCCCTGGGCATCACCAACCAGCGCGAAACCACCGTGCTGTGGAACCGCCGCACCGGCCAGCCCGTGCACCACGCCATCGTCTGGCAGGACCGGCGCGCCGAGCCCGCCTGCGCGCAGCTGCGAAGCCAGGGCCACGCGGCCGCCATCCAGGCCAAGACGGGCCTGCTGATCGACGCGTACTTCTCGGCCACCAAGCTGCAGTGGCTGCTGGACAACGTGCCCGGCGCGCGCGACGCGGCTGAGGCCGGCGAGCTGGCCTTCGGCACCGTGGACAGCTGGCTCATCTGGCAGCTGACCGGCGGCCGCCGCCATGTCACCGACGTGAGCAACGCCAGCCGCACCATGCTGTTCAACGTGCACACCAACCAGTGGGACGACGATCTGCTGCAGCTTTTGCGCATCCCGCGCGCGCTGATGCCCGAGGTGCTGCCATCGGCCAGCGGCTTCGGCGCCACCGACGCGCCGCTGCTGGGCGGCGCCATCGCCATCGGCGGCGTGGCGGGCGACCAGCAAAGCGCGCTCTTCGGCCAGGCCTGCTTTACCGCTGGCATGGCCAAGAACACCTACGGCACCGGCTGCTTCATGCTGAT
>NZ_JBFWLZ010000023.1:0-48062 GCF_050251835.1 Diaphorobacter sp.
CGTGGTCAAGGATTTGTTTGACCGCCTCGGTCTTGAATTCTTCGGGGTAACGTTGACTGCTCATACGGGCTCCTATTGGACAGGAAATAGGAGGCTCTTGACTGTCTACAAAACCCTGGGCGATTCACGAGGCGCTGACCAAGCTGTTCTATCTGGCCCTGCGAAACATCAGCCAGAAGTGGACCATGCCCATCCGGGATTGGAAGGCTGCGCTGACCCGTTTTACCATTCAGTTTGGAGATCGCATCTCCGTCAACTGAAGCCCGTACCGTTTACACAAAAATTCGGACACGCCCTAGCGGTGGTTCGCTGTGGGGCCTGTGTCTTTGTGACTCTCGCGCTACAATGCAGGGCTTTCCCGCAAAAAAGTCGCCCGGTCGCATTCAAAGCAATCCTTAACAAGCAGCAGTCCCCGGACGATTTGTCTCGTGGGCTCCCGGGCGACCCGTAACCATCGGAGAACCCAGTGCTTTTGTCTCTCAAGGGAACCTTCCCCCCCGCCATCTTGGCGCTTGCAGACGGCACGGTCTTTATCGGTAACTCGATTGGTGCTTCATCCGCAGAGGTGGGCGCCACGGTCGGTGAGGTGGTATTCAACACCGCCATCACCGGCTACCAAGAAATTCTCACCGACCCCAGTTACTGCCAGCAGATCGTCACCCTGACGTATCCGCACATTGGCAACTATGGAGTCAACAACGAGGATGTCGAGGCCGACAAGATCCATGCCGCAGGCCTCGTCATCAAAGATCTGCCGCTTCTGGCCAGCAATTTCCGCATGACAGAGACCCTGTCCGAGTACCTCGTGCGCTCGAAGACTGTGGCCATCGCCAACATCGACACCCGCAAGCTCACGCGTCTGCTGCGCACCAAGGGCGCGCAAAACGGTGCCATCGTGGGCCTTGCGGCTGGCGAAGCAGTGACGCAGGCGCGCATCGACGAAGCCTTGGCTGCCGCCAAGGCCGCGCCGGACATGAAGGGTCTGGATCTTGCCAAAGTAGTGACCACGCGCGAGCCCTACCCCTGGAGCCAGACCGAATGGAAGCTGGGCGAGGGTTACGGCACGCAGGCGGCGCCGCGTTTTCACGTGGTGGCGTACGACTTCGGCGTGAAGCTGAACATCCTGCGCATGTTGGCCGAGCGCGGCTGCAAGCTCACCGTGGTGCCCGCGCAGACGCCGGCGGCACAGGTGCTGGCCATGAATCCTGACGGCGTTTTCCTGTCCAACGGCCCTGGTGACCCTGCGGCTTGTGACTACGCGATTGCTGCGGTCAAACAGATCATCGACAGCGGCCTGCCTACCTTCGGCATCTGCCTGGGGCATCAGATCATGGCCCTGGCTTGCGGTGCCAAGACCTTCAAGATGGACAACAGTCACCACGGTGCCAACCATCCGGTGAAAGAGCTGGAAAGCGGCCGCGTCAGCATCACCAGTCAGAACCACGGTTTTGCGGTGGACATGGCCACGTTGCCCGCTGCGCTGCGCGCTACGCACGTCAGCCTGTTTGATGGAACGCTGCAGGGGCTGGAGCACAAGGACAAGCCGGCGTTTTGCTTCCAGGGCCACCCCGAGGCGTCGCCTGGTCCGCACGACATTGCCTACCTGTTCGACCGCTTCACGGCATTGATGGCCACGGCCCAGGAGAAGAAGTAATGCCAAAGCGCACAGACATCAAAAGCATCCTCATCATCGGCGCCGGCCCGATCATCATCGGTCAGGCATGCGAGTTCGATTACTCGGGCGTGCAGGCCTGCAAGGCGCTGCGCGAGGAGGGCTACAAGGTCATCCTGATCAACAGCAACCCCGCCACGATCATGACCGACCCGGCCACGGCCGACGTCACCTACATCGAACCGATTACCTGGCAGACGGTCGAGAAGATCATCGCCAAGGAGCGTCCTGACGCCATCCTGCCGACCATGGGCGGCCAGACTGCGCTGAACTGCGCGCTGGATCTGTGGCGCAACGGGGTTTTGCACAAATACAAGGTCGAGCTGATCGGCGCTACGCCCGAAGCCATCGACAAGGCAGAAGACCGCCTGAAGTTCAAGGACGCGATGACCCGCATCGGCCTGGGCTCTGCGCGCTCCGGCATCGCCCACAGCATGGACGAAGCCTGGGCAGTGCAGAGGATCGTGGGTTTCCCCACCGTCATCCGCCCCAGCTTCACGCTGGGTGGCACGGGCGGTGGCATTGCCTACAACCCGGAAGAGTTTGAGACCATCTGCAAGCGCGGTCTGGAGGCTTCGCCCACCAACGAGCTGCTGATCGAAGAGTCGCTGCTGGGCTGGAAAGAGTACGAGATGGAAGTGGTGCGCGACAAGGCGGACAACTGCATCATCATCTGCTCCATCGAGAACCTCGACCCCATGGGTGTGCACACGGGTGACTCGATCACCGTGGCGCCGGCGCAGACGCTGACCGACAAGGAATACCAGATCATGCGCAACGCCAGCCTGGCGGTGCTGCGTGAGATCGGTGTGGACACGGGCGGCTCCAACGTGCAGTTCTCGGTGAACCCGAAGGACGGCCGCATGATCGTCATCGAAATGAACCCGCGCGTGTCGCGTTCGTCGGCGCTGGCTTCCAAGGCCACGGGCTTCCCGATTGCCAAGGTCGCAGCCAAGCTGGCGGTGGGCTACACGCTGGATGAGCTCAAGAACGAAATCACCGGCGGCGCCACGCCTGCGTCGTTCGAGCCTTCGATCGACTATGTGGTCACCAAGATCCCGCGCTTTGCCTTCGAGAAATTCCCTACGGCGGACTCGCGCCTGACCACGCAGATGAAGAGTGTGGGCGAGGTTATGGCCATGGGCCGCACCTTCCAGGAATCCTTCCAGAAAGCCCTGCGCGGCCTGGAAGTGGGCGTGGACGGCATGAACGAAAAGACCCAGGACCGGGAGCTGCTCGAGAAGGAACTGGGCGAGCCGGGCCCCGAGCGCATCTGGTACGTGGGCGATGCTTTCGCCATGGGCCTGTCGGTGGACGAGGTGCATGACCTCACAAAAATAGACAAGTGGTTCCTGGTGCAGATCGAAGAGATCGTCAAGATCGAGCTGGAGCTGGATCAGCTGACGGCCGAAAAAGGCGAGGGCGCTCTGGCGGCTATCGACGCCCAGACGCTGCGCGTGCTCAAGCAAAAGGGCTTCTCCGACCGGCGTCTGGCCAAGTTGCTCAAAACCAGCGAGAAGGCCGTGCGCGAGGCGCGCCATGCCCAGGGCGTGCGCCCTGTCTACAAGCGCGTGGACACCTGCGCCGCCGAGTTCGCGACCAACACTGCCTACATGTATTCGACCTACGAGGACGAATGCGAGGCCGAGCCGAGCGACAAAAAGAAAATCATGGTGCTGGGTGGGGGCCCCAACCGCATCGGCCAGGGCATCGAGTTCGACTATTGCTGCGTGCACGCGGCGCTCGCCATGCGCGAGGATGGTTACGAGACCATCATGGTCAACTGCAACCCCGAGACGGTGTCCACCGACTACGACACGTCGGATCGCCTGTATTTCGAGCCGGTCACGCTGGAAGATGTGCTGGAGATCGTGGACAAGGAAAAGCCCGCGGGCGTGATCGTGCAATACGGCGGCCAGACGCCTTTGAAACTGGCGCTGGGTCTGGAGGCTGCGGGCGTGCCCATCATCGGCACCAGCCCCGACATGATCGATGCCGCCGAAGATCGCGAGCGCTTCCAGAAGCTGCTGGGCGACCTGGGCCTGCGCCAGCCGCCCAACGCCACCGCCCGCACCGAGGCCGAGGCGTTGGAAAAGGCCGCCGCCCTGGGCTAC
Organism: Diaphorobacter sp.; assembly: GCF_050251835.1. Taxonomy (NCBI): domain Bacteria; kingdom Pseudomonadati; phylum Pseudomonadota; class Betaproteobacteria; order Burkholderiales; family Comamonadaceae; genus Diaphorobacter; species Diaphorobacter sp. The sequence continues at coordinate 3,787 of NZ_JBFWLZ010000023.1, forward strand.
CCCTTGGTGGTGCGCCCCAGCTACGTGCTGGGCGGCCGTGCCATGGAAATCGTGCACGAGCAGCGCGACCTGGAGCGCTACATGCGCGAGGCTGTCAAGGTGAGCAATGACTCGCCTGTGCTGCTGGACCGTTTCCTGTCCAACGCCATCGAGTGCGACGTGGACTGCGTGCGCGACAGCTCCGGCGCCGTGTTCATCGGTGGCGTAATGGAGCACATCGAGCAGGCCGGCGTGCACTCGGGCGACTCGGCCTGCTCGCTGCCGCCGTACTACCTGTCAAAGGCCACGGTGGACGAGATCAAGCGCCAGACCGCCGCCATGGCCGAAGGGCTGAACGTCGTCGGTCTGATGAACGTGCAGTTCGCCATCCAGGAGCAGGACGGCCAGGACATCATCTACGTGCTGGAGGTGAATCCGCGCGCCTCGCGCACGGTGCCTTTCGTCAGCAAGGCCACGGGCATCCAGCTGGCCAAGGTGGCAGCACGCTGCATGGCTGGCCAGACGCTGGCCGCGCAAGGCGTTACCAAGGAAGTGACGCCGCCGTACTTCAGCGTGAAAGAGGCCGTGTTCCCCTTCGTCAAGTTCCCAGGCGTGGACACCATCCTGGGCCCCGAGATGAAGTCCACCGGCGAAGTGATGGGCGTGGGCAAGACCTTCGGCGAGGCTTTCGTCAAGAGCCAGCTGGGCGCAGGCACCAAGCTGCCGACGTCCGGCAAGGTGTTCCTCACGGTGAAAAACAGCGACAAGGCGCGCGCCGTGGCGATTGCCCGCGACCTGGTGGCGATGGGCTTCGACCTGCTGGCGACCAAGGGCACGGCCGCCGCGATTGCCGAGGCGGGCGTGCCAGTCGCGGTGGTCAACAAGGTGACGGAAGGCCGCCCGCACATCGTGGACATGATCAAGAACGACGAGATCGCCATGGTCATCAACACGGTGGAAGAGCGCCGCAACGCGATTGCCGACTCGCGCGCCATCCGCACCAGCTCACTGCTGGCACGTGTGACCACCTTCACCACCATCTTCGGCGCAGAGGCAGCCGTGGAAGGTATGAAGCACCTCGAAAACCTCGACGTGTATTCGGTGCAGGAGCTGCATGCGCGCCTGGCCACTGCCTGAGCGGCGCAGCGGGGTTTGGCGGGTGACCGCCGCGGCAAACGCGGCATAATTCGCCCCTGATTAATGAGACCGCCGCGCGGCAACGTGCGGCGGTTTGCTTTTTGCATCTTGAATTTGGAATCTGGAGACTGATTCATGGCAACCATTCCCATCACCAAGCGCGGCGCCGAGAAACTGAAGGCAGAGCTGCATCGGCTCAAGACCATCGATCGTCCCGCAGTGATCAACGCCATTGCCGAGGCGCGGGCCCAGGGCGACCTGAGCGAGAACGCCGAATACGACGCGGCCAAGGATCGCCAGGGCTTCATCGAAGGCCGCATCATGGAGATCGAGGGCAAGCTGTCGGCGGCCCAGATCATCGACCCCGCCGCGCTGGATGCGGGCGGCCGCGTGGTCTTTGGGGCCACGGTGCAGCTCGAGGACGAAGACACGGGTGACGCCGTCACGTACCAGATCGTGGGCGAAGACGAGGCGGATCTCAAGCACGGCCTGATCAACGTCTCCAGCCCCATCGCCCGCGCGCTGATCGGCAAGGAAGAGGGTGACACCGCCGAGGTGCAGGCGCCGGGCGGCGTGCGCCGCTATGAAGTGGTGACCGTCAGTTACGTCTGAGGGGCTGCACACCATGCGAGAACGCCTGCCCGTGCTGGTGGCCGCCCTGTGGTGGGGAAGTCTCTCCGCCATCGGCTTTTTGGCGGTGCCGATGCTGTTTGCACATTTGCCGACACCGGCGATGGCAGGCAACATGGCCGCCCGATTATTTGAGGCGCAGACCCATGTTTCCGTCGTGTGTGGCGTTTTGCTTTTGGCGCTATCCAGGCAAAAACACGCTCAAAGCCCCGAAGAATGGGCGCGGGCAGCTATGATTTTTATCATCAGCGGCACGCTGCTGGCACTGCTGGTGCAATATGGCGTGGCGCCGCGCATCGTGGCGCGGCAGAACCTGAAGCTGTGGCACAGCCTGGGTAGCGTGATGTATGCGCTGCAGTGGCTGTGCGCAGGCATCACTTTGTGGAACACGGCAAGGCAAGAGAGGTGATCACGCATGCAATCCCAAGTCATCCGTATCGAGGCCAATGACTGGCAAGCCGTGCAGGGCAGCGATGCCTGGCGCGCGGCGCTGGAAGGCGGCAAGGTGCTGTTCTTTCCACGGCTTGGCTTTGATCTCCAGCCGGGCGAGCGCGCCTTGCTGCGGCCCGACATACGCGACCCTGGCGTGCGCAACATCAGTCTGAATGTCGATGGCAGCCTCAAGGGCGCCATGGGCGACGCCGCCACTCAGGCCGCGCTGGCGGCCATGATCACGCGCTTTCGCGAGCAGGCGCTGGGCCTGATCGGCACGCTGCTGCCGCACTACACATCCGCGCTGCGGCTGGCACCCACCAGCTACCGGCCGATGCAGGTGGAAAACCGCCAGCAATCGTGGCGCGCCGATGACCGGCGGCTGCATGTGGATGCGTTTCCGTCGCGCCCCAACTACGGCGAGCGCATCCTGCGTGTGTTTGCCAACGTCAATCCCGAGGGCATGCCGCGTGTCTGGCGCGTGGGCGAGCCTTTCGAGACCGTGGCGCGCAAGTTCCTGCCCCGGGCCAAGCCCTATTCGGCCTGGCAGGCCAAGGTGCTGCAGGCGCTGCATGTGACCAAGTCCTTTCGCAGCGAGTACGACCACCTGATGCTGCAGTTGCACGACGGCATGAAGCGTGACATGGATTACCAGCACAACAGCCCGCAGGAGACGGTTCCGTTTCCCGCGGGGTCGGTGTGGGTGTGCTTCTCGGATCAGGCCACGCACGCGGTCATGTCGGGGCAGTACATGCTGGAGCAGACCCTGCACCTGCCCGCTGCCCATGCCTACGACAAGGACGCAAGTCCGCTGGCCATCCTCACCCGGCTGGTGGGGCGGCCCCTGCACGGCGTGCCCCCGCAGCAGGGCGCCTGACCCCCGGGCTTTTCTGGCCGTCTTCCTGGCCATTTTTTAGCTGCTATTCGTGCCAGTGGCGGGCTACCCAGCTTGCCGGCCGGATGAAATGAAAACGCCGGTTGCGCCGGCCTGCCAGCGCATCGGGCGGATTGCATTCACCATGAAAAACCATGATGCGTGCGCCTTGCGGCACGAAGGGTTCGCGCCAGTAGTTGCTGGGCCAGGTGGGGATGCCGTGGTACTTGAAACTGGGGCACCAGCCTTCTGGCCAGTAGGCCAGCTTTCCCTGTGCATGCAAGAAGCTGGACAGGAATGCCTGTTCGTTGCGGTAGCGGGCCTGCACTTCATCCATGTGCGTGCGAAAGTACGCCAGCACATCGGCATGCGCGCCCAGTTCAAACCGGTAAACCGATGAGTTGCCCGTGATGCGTCGGCCAAAGCGCCAGAAGCGGCGGTAGTCGTGGATGATGAGAAATTCGCCCGGCTGCTCAAAAAAAGCGTCCAGCCCGCCCACGATCACCACGTCAAGATCCAGAAACAGCGCGGTGCCGCGCAGGCCGTGCAGATCGGACTCGAAGGTGGTGAGCTTTTTCCAGGCACCATCACGCTGGCCGGGCGCCAGTTGCAGGTTCAGGGGCGCAATGGGCAGGCATTGCACCTCGGGGCGTATGCCCGCTGCGTCGTCGGTGAGGCACACAAAGTTGAAATCTCCGCTCAGATGGCGGCGCACCATGGCGTAGAGCCGATTGACATATTCGGGGCCGTATTTGGTTCCCCATTTCATGCTCAGAATGTGGCGCTGGCCCGCCGGTGCGGACGGTTGCGGTCCGGTCATGGCATCAATCAGACTGGCGTTTCTTGACGGACGTCATCTTGGGCTTGGCGCGCTTGATCTGGCCACCCGCCGTCAGGCGCTGGTTGCCCAGAACGCGCAGTTGCTTGACCTCGGGGCGCTGGCCGCCGCGCTTGCTGAACTTGAGCACCTTCACGTCCCGCGGCCCGGGCATGCGGTCTTCGTCGATGGCTTTTTCCTTCGCGGGAATAGGCCGCCACAGCACCAGCAGCTTGCCGATATGCTGGATGGGCGCAGCGTTCAAGGCGTCGGTCAGTTGCTGATACATCTGCTCGCGCGCTGCGCGGTCGTCGCTGAACACCCGCACCTTGATCAGGCCATGCGCGTTCAGGGCGGCGTCAACTTCCTTTTGAACGGCGGGCGTGAGCCCATCCCCCCCGATCAGGACCACGGGGTCCAGGTGGTGGGCATCGGCGCGGTGTTCCCGGCGCTCGGCGGGGGTCAATTGAATTTGAGGCATGCCCCCATTATCTCAACGCCCGGCAAAGGCCCGTCATACTGCTGACTTCGCTACGTGGTGACCACACCCAACCCTGATGAAAGTCCAGACTAAAAGCAAAAAGGTGAACAAGGCGTGGCTCAATGACCACGTCAACGACCCTTACGTGAAGCTCGCCCAAAAAGAAGGCTATCGCGCGCGCGCTGCCTACAAGCTCAAGGAGATCGACGAGCAGCTTGGGCTGATCAAGCCCGGCCATACCGTGGTGGATCTGGGCTCATCGCCCGGTGCCTGGAGCCAGTATGTGCGCCGACGCCTATCGCCGGGCGGTGCTGCTGTGGGGCAGCTCAACGGCACCATCATCGCGCTGGATCTGCTGCCCATGGAGCCCATCGAGGGCGTGTTGTTCCTGCAGGGGGATTTTCGTGAAGAAGAGGTGTTGGCGCGCCTGCAGCAGGCGCTGCAGGGTAAGCCGGTAGATGTCGTGGTGTCCGACATGGCGCCCAATCTATCGGGCGTGGAGTCGGTGGATGCCGTGCGCATTGCCCATCTGATCGAGCTGGCCGTTGACTTCGCGGTGCACCATCTCAAACCGGAGGGCGCGCTGGTCGTCAAGCTGTTCCATGGCAGCGGCTATGCCCAACTGGTGCAGTTGTTCAAGGACACCTTCCGCTTGGTCAAACCCGTCAAACCCAAGGCGTCGCGCGATAAGTCATCCGAAACCTTTTTGGTGGGTATCGGGCTTAAGAAATCGGGTTGAATGTGCGCTGTCACGCCGTTGACCATGAATGGCGCCGGGGTTAACAAGAGTCGCCCAGTGGTTGAAACGCCTAAAATGCGCCGTACATGCATTAGGACGCTTCCATGACACTGTCGTGGCCGTTTACCTACTTCTGAATCTGGAGCTCCGCTTGAACAATCAGTGGTTTTCAAAAGTTGCCGTCTGGCTGGTTATCGCCATGGTGCTCTTTACGGTGTTCAAACAGTTTGACACCCGGGCGGGCATTGGCGCCGGAACCGTCGGCTATTCGGAATTCCTGGAAGAGGTGCGCAACAGCCGCATCAAGAGCGCCACCATCCAGGAAGGTCAGGGCGGCACCGAGATCGTGGCCATCACCAACGATGACCGGCGCATCCGCACCACGGCTACCTACCTCGACCGCGGTCTGGTGGGCGACCTGATCAACAACAACGTCAAGTTCGATGTGAAGCCGCGCGAAGAAGGCTCGCTGCTGATGACCTTGCTGGTCAGCTGGGGCCCCATGCTGCTGCTGATTGGCGTGTGGGTGTACTTCATGCGCCAGATGCAGGGTGGCGGCAAGGGCGGCGCCTTCAGCTTCGGCAAGAGCAAGGCGCGCATGCTTGACGAGAACAACAACACCGTCACCTTTGCCGATGTGGCTGGCTGCGATGAGGCCAAGGAAGAGGTGAAGGAAGTTGTCGATTTTCTGAAAGATCCGCAAAAGTTCCAGAAGCTGGGCGGCCGCATTCCGCGCGGTTTGCTGCTGGTGGGCCCCCCGGGTACCGGCAAGACGCTGCTGGCCAAATCGATTGCTGGCGAGGCCAAGGTGCCGTTCTTCAGTATCTCGGGCTCGGACTTTGTCGAGATGTTTGTCGGCGTGGGCGCGGCCCGCGTACGCGACATGTTCGAGAACGCGAAGAAGAACGCCCCCTGCATCATCTTCATCGACGAAATTGACGCCGTGGGCCGTCAGCGTGGCGCCGGCCTGGGCGGCGGCAACGACGAGCGCGAGCAGACCCTCAACCAGATGCTGGTCGAGATGGATGGCTTTGAGACCAACCTGGGCGTGATCGTGGTGGCTGCCACCAACCGCCCCGACATTCTGGACGCCGCCCTGCTGCGCCCCGGCCGCTTTGACCGCCAGGTGTATGTGACGCTGCCCGACATCCGCGGCCGCGAGCAGATCCTGAACGTGCATATGCGCAAGATCCCGGTGGGCCAGGACGTGAACCCCGCCATCATCGCGCGCGGCACGCCCGGCATGTCTGGTGCCGACCTGGCCAACCTGTGCAACGAAGCCGCGCTGATGGCTGCGCGTCGCAATGCGCGTACCGTCGAGATGCAGGACTTCGAGAAGGCCAAGGACAAGATCATCATGGGCCCCGAGCGCAAGAGCATGGTCATGCCCGAGGAAGAGCGCCGCAACACCGCCTACCATGAGGCTGGCCACGCGCTGATCGGCAAGCTGCTGCCCAAGTGCGACCCGGTGCACAAGGTCACCATCATTCCCCGGGGCCGCGCGTTGGGTGTGACCATGAGCCTGCCAGAGAAAGACCGCTACTCCTACGACAAGGAGTACATGCTCAACCAGATTGCCATGCTGTTCGGTGGCCGCATTGCCGAAGAAGTGTTCATGCACCAGATGACCACTGGCGCCAGCAACGACTTCGAGCGTGCCACGCACATCGCGCGAGACATGGTTACACGCTACGGCATGACCGAGGCGCTGGGCCCGATGGTTTATGCCGAAAACGAGGGCGAAGTGTTTCTGGGCCGCTCGGTCACCAAGACCACCAACATGAGTGAACAGACCATGGAGAAGGTGGATGCTGAAGTCCGGCGCATCATCGACGAGCAGTACGCCCTGGCACGCCGCCTGATCGAGGAAAACCAGGACAAGATGCACGCCATGGCCAACGCGATGCTGGAATGGGAAACCATTGACGCCGAGCAGCTCGACGACATCATGGCAGGCAAGGCTCCGCGTCCTCCCAAGGACTGGACGCCCCGCACGCCATCGTCCGGTGGCGACGGCACCAGTGGCGGCGCACCCGCCGTTAAGCCAGACGCGGCGCCGACGGTGGCCTGAAGTCGGTTCTCCCTCTGTTTTTCACGGGGCCTTGTGCCCCGTTTTCTTTGTGTTTGTACCGCCCATGATTTGGCAAACCTCACGTTTTGATGTCGATCTGACACGCCCGCAGGTCATGGGCATCGTCAATGTCACCCCTGACTCCTTTTCTGACGGCGGCCAGCACGCCAGCACTGCTGCTGCGCTGCGCCACTGCGAGCAACTGCTCAGGGACGGCGTCGATATCCTGGACATTGGCGGCGAGTCCACCCGTCCCGGCAGCCCTGCAGTGCCATTGGATGAGGAACTGGCGCGTGTCGTGCCGCTCGTGCGCGAGGCCGCTGGCCTGGGCGTACCGGTGTCCGTCGATACCTACAAGCCCGAAGTCATGCAGGCCGTGCTGGATCTGGGCGCGGACATCATCAACGACATCTGGGCGCTGCGCCAGCCGGGTGCCGCGCAGGTGGTGGCGCGCCATGGGCGCTGCGGCGTGTGTCTGATGCACATGCACCGCGACCCGCAGACCATGCAAAGCGCGCCCATGCAGGGCGATGTGGTGCCTCAGGTGCTCTCGTTTTTGCAGCACGCCACATCTGAGCTGCAAGGTCTGGGGGTCAAGAAAGCGCAAATTGCGCTGGATCCCGGTATCGGCTTTGGCAAAACCGTGGCGCAGAACTTCGCCCTGCTGGCCCGCCAGCATGAATTGGCGGCGGCAGGCTTTCCCCTGCTGGTGGGCTGGTCGCGCAAATCATCCATAGGTGCTGTGCTGCAGGGCGATGCGCCCGAGCCGCCGCCACCGGTTCAGCGCGTGGCCGGCAGTGTTGCCGCGGCGCTGATGGCGGTGGAGCGCGGTGCGCATATCGTGCGCGTGCACGACGTGCGCGAGACGGTGCAGGCGCTGAAGGTGCTGGCAGCCGTGCAATCGGCAGGCTGAGCGGCAGGCTGAGTGGCAGGCGCACGCCGGTGACGCTTCACTCGCTATCTGTTACCTGTCACCCACAAGGCAAGGCCGCCCTGCCGCGCGGTGCAGGCCGCTGATAGACTGCAAAAATCATAGCTGCATGCGCATCAAGGACAACAATGACCCGCAAATACTTTGGCACTGACGGCATTCGCGGCACGGTGGGGCTGGCGCCCATCACACCTGACTTTGTCCTCAGCCTGGCCCACGCGGTAGGGCGCGTGCTGCGCCGCACGGAAGACCGGCCCACGGTGCTGATAGGCAAGGACACGCGTATTTCAGGCTACATGCTGGAGAGTGCGCTGGAGTCCGGGTTCAACTCCGCCGGGGTGGATGTGGTGCTGCTTGGGCCGCTGCCCACGCCCGGGGTGGCTTATCTCACGCGGGCGCAGCGCGCCAGCCTGGGGGTGGTCATCAGCGCCAGCCACAACCCCTATCCCGACAACGGCATCAAGTTCTTCAGCGCGCAGGGCACCAAGCTGCCTGACGAGTGGGAGCAAGAGGTGGAGGCCACGCTGCAGCAGCCGCCTGTGTGGGCCGATTCGGCATCCCTGGGCAAGGCGCGCCGGCTCGATGATGCCGCGGGCCGCTACATCGAGTTTTGCAAGAGCACCTTTGCGCACAACCTCACGCTGCGCGGGCTGCGCATCGTGGTGGATGCGGCCAATGGCGCGGCCTATCACATCGCGCCCAAGGTGTTCCACGAGCTGGGGGCCGAGGTCATCGCCATCGGGTGCACACCCGATGGTCTGAACATCAATCACGAAGTGGGCGCCACGCACCCCGAAGCACTGGTGCGGGCCGTGCGCGCCAACCATGCCGACTACGGCATCGCCCTGGACGGCGACGCCGACCGTGTACAGATCGTGGACGCCAGCGGGCGCCTGTACAACGGCGACGAACTGCTGTACCTGATGGTGTCCGAGCGCCTGGCGCGAGACGAGCACGTGCCCGGCGTGGTGGGCACCTTGATGACCAATATGGCCATTGAAGAGGCGCTGCTGCGCCGCGGCGTGAAGTTCGTGCGTGCCAAAGTGGGCGACCGCTACGTTCTGGAAGAGTTGCAGAACCAGCGCTGGCTGCTGGGCGGCGAGAGCTCCGGCCACCTGCTGGCGCTGGACTGCCACACCACGGGCGACGGCCTCATCAGCGCGCTGCAAGTGCTGCAGGCCTGTGTGCGCAGCGAAAAGACGCTGGGGCAACTGATGGCCGATGTGCGGCTGTTCCCGCAGGTGCTGCTCAATGTCCGCCTCAAGCCGGGGCAGGACTGGAGGGCCAATACGCTGCTGGCCGAAGCCACCCAGGCCGTGCAGGCCGAGCTGGGCGCCAACGGCCGCGTGCTGGTACGCGCCAGCGGTACCGAGCCCCTGCTGCGCGTGATGGTCGAGGCCCGCGATGCCGATCAGGCTACCCGGTGCGCCGAGCGTCTGGCCGAGGCTGCCCGCGAAGGGTGACCGCCGCACTGGCAAGTGCCTTCCGGCAAGAAGGTGCTGGCGCTCCGTGTCAGCACCCGAGAAGCGCGCGCCAGCCGCGCCGCTCGCAAGCAGTCTGTCGCCAGCCATTTGTGGGCGTCTCGTCAGCTCCGATCTGCTGTGCGCGAGACGACCCTTTTAGTCCCCTTGGCTTCCTGTAGTTCCAGGGCTGCACAGCGCGTCAGGCGATGCCAAAACGCGTTGAGAAGGCATCGGCAAAGGCGCCAGCGCCGCTGATGGACAGAGTCAGCGTTACCCATTCATGCGGCTGCACGGCTGGCAGCGGGTGCAGCTGGCCTGTGCGCCCGTCAAAAGACAAGGCCAGCAGCGGCTGGCCGTCGCGTTCGCATTGCAGGTCGTAGTCCCACAACCCGCCGTCTTCGACCGGGCCGCGCAGCGCGCTGAATTCGGCATGCGCCCAGGCCAGCAGGGCTGCCACCTCGTCTTGCAACTGCGCCAGCCGGTGAGCGGGCACGCTGGCGACGGCGTCCCAGGTGGCGGTGCCCTCGTCGTCCTCGCTGTAGTCAAAATCCAGAAAATGCAGTGTCATGCCAAAACCCCCGGCCCGCTGATACCCGCCACATGAAAAAAACCACACCCGTGCGCCCCACGCCGATTGAAGCATCGATACAAGCAGCCCCCGTGTTACAGGCCCAGGCTATCTGCTTTGGCCATGTGCAGCAGCAGCCTTTGTTCACCCACTGGAGTACGGATGTGCCCGCAGGTCTCACGCTCATTCAGGGTGGCGACGGCACGGGCAAGACCAGCTTGTTGCGACTGCTGGCGGGCGAATGGGCGCCGCAGCAGGGGCGACTGTTGTTGCAGGGGATAGATGCGGCAGACCGGCCCGATCAGTACCGCGCGCAGGTGTTTTGGCGCGACCCGCGTAGCCCCTGGCCCGATGACTTGACAGCCCGGGACTGGGCGGACGGGCAGCGCGCGATGCATGCACATTGGTCGCAGCACGACTGGCGCGACCATGTGGCGGGCTGGGGGCTGGCAGGGCATTTGCACAAGCCACTGCAGCAACTATCGACCGGCAGCCAGCGCAAGGTGCTGATGGCCGCCGCGCTGGCCAGCGGCGCGCCGCTGACCCTGCTGGATGAGCCGTTGGCGGGCCTGGACAAAGCGTCTATCGCCTACCTGCTGCAGGCATTGCAGCGCCAGGCACACTCACCGCTCACTCCGGGGCGGGCCGTAGTGGTGGCGCACCATGACGCGCTGGGCGAAGTGCCCTGGCGCCACACCATCGTGCTGGGCGGATCGGGCTGATCAGCGCGCCGGTGCATCAGCGGATGCATCGGCCAGCGCACCAGCCCGAGTCAGTGGGCAAGCGCTTCGATCAGACCACGCCTTGCGCCAGCATGGCGTCGGCCACCTTCACAAAACCGGCGACGTTGGCGCCGTCGATGTAGCTCACCGTGCCGTCTTCGCGCTTGCCGTACTTCAGGCAGGCGGCGTGGATGCCTTGCATGATCATCAGCAGGCGGGCATCGACTTCCTCGCGCGTCCACGACAGGCGCATGGCGTTCTGGCTCATCTCCAGGCCCGAGGTGGCCACGCCACCGGCGTTGGAGGCCTTGCCCGGGGCGTACAGCACGCCCGCGGCTTCAAAAGCCTTGGCCGCTTCGATGGTGGAGGGCATGTTGGCGCCTTCGGCCACGCACAGCACCCCGTTTTTGATCAGCGTCCTGGCGTCGTTCTCGTCCAGCTCGTTTTGCGTGGCGCAGGGCAGGGCGATGTCCACCGGCACATGCCAGGGGCGCACGCCGGCCTCGAACTTCACGCCCGTGCGGGCAGCGTAGTCGCTCACGCGGCCATAGTGGTGGTTCTTCACGTCCATCAGGATGGCGAGCTTTTCGGGGGTGAAGCCGTCTTCGTCAATGATGGTGCCGCTCGAATCCGACACAGTGACCACCTTGGCGCCCAGCTGCATGGCCTTTTCGACAGCGTACTGCGCCACGTTGCCCGAGCCCGACACCGACACGCGCAGGCCGTCAAACGACTTGCCGCGGGTCTTGAGCATCTCGTCGGCAAAGTACACCGTGCCGTAGCCCGTGGCCTCGGGGCGGATCAGCGAGCCGCCGAAGGACAGTCCCTTGCCGGTGAACACGCTGGCGGCGCTGTTGGCCAGTTTCTTGTACATGCCGGCCATGAAGCCGACCTCGCGGCCACCCACGCCGATGTCGCCAGCCGGCACATCGGTGTCGGGGCCCACGTGGCGGAACAGCTCGGTCACGAAGGCCTGGCAAAAGCGCATGACTTCAGCCGGGCTTTTGCCCTTGGGGTCAAAGTCCGAGCCACCCTTGCCGCCGCCCATGGGCAGCGTGGTCAGCGCGTTCTTGAACGTCTGCTCGAAGGCCAGGAACTTCAGCACCGACAGGGTGACGGACGGATGGAAGCGGATGCCGCCCTTGTACGGGCCAATCGCCATGCTGTGCTGGATGCGGTAGCCGCGGTTGACGTGCACGTTGCCGTGGTCGTCAAACCAGGACACGCGGAACATCACCACCCGCTCAGGTTCCACCAGGCGATCCAGCAGCCCCTGTTCGGCATAGCGCGGGTTTTTTTCGATGAACGGCCACAGGCTTTCCATGACCTCGGTCACGGCTTGCAAAAACTCGGGCTGGCCGGGGTTGCGTTGTGCAACTTGTTCAAGGAATTGACCCACGGTTTGGTACTTCATAAGGGACTTTCTACTGAAGGAAACAGATTTTTTAGCAATGCAACATGAGATTATGTCAAAACGACATGCGGTTATGCACCATTTTGGACAGGATGCCCCGCAGTTGATTTGGGTTTTCTCCAGCATGCGCCGTGACGCGATCTGGTCTTGCCTGCTTTTGGTGCGGTGGCCGACGAGTGCGCAGCCTGCGGTGACGCAATGAGGCCGCGGCGGACGCAGTGGGGGGGATCTGCTGATGCTTCCAGATTGCAGCAGGGGGCGCGGGAGGGCCGTGGGGGCCGGGGGGCCGGGGGGGCTTACCGCCCGCGCAGGAACAGTGCGTCCAGCTCTTTCATCGACAACTGGCGCCAGGTGGGGCGGCCGTGGTTGCACTGGTCGCTGCGCTCGGTGACTTCCATCTGGCGCAGCAGGGCGTTCATCTCGTCGATCGTCAGACGGCGGTTGGCGCGCACTGCGCCGTGGCAGGCCATGGTGGCCAGGATTTCATTGCGCGCGCGCTGCACCACGGTACTGGCGTCGTGCGTGCCCAGCTCGGCCAGCACGCTGCGCGCCAGCTCCACCGGGTCGCCCTGGGCCAATGTGGTGGGCACGGCGCGCACGGCCAGGGTGCGCGGGGAGAACGGCACCACCTCCAGCCCCAGCACGGCCAGCGTGTCGGCGTGGGCCTCTGCCGTGGCTACTTCTTCGGGTGTGGCGGCGAAGGTGGCGGGGATCAGCAGCGGCTGGCTGGCGATACGCGCGCCCTGATCCACCTGCGTTTTGAGCCGCTCATAGACGATGCGCTCATGCGCCGCGTGCATGTCCACCACCACCAGACCCTGCGCGCTCTCTGCCAGGATGTACACGCCGTGAAGCTGCGCCACGGCCCGGCCCAGGGGCCAGGCGGTGCCTTCGCCAGCGTGGGTGGCTGCTGTGTTGACGCTGGCCCGCGGCGCGGTGGCCACTGCTGCCGCGGGTGCCACGTCGGCAGGTGAAGCCGTGGAGGCGGCGGAAGCGGACGAGGACGATACTGCCGACGAAGCGTCCGCAGGCGCCCCCCATAGCGCCTGCAGGTCAGATACCTTGTGCCCTATGAGTTCATCAAATTTGATAGCTGCTTGCGCTTGCCAGGATTGGGCTAAAGGCTGATGGGACCCAAGCTGGGCTGGCGCAGATTGCGCGGGCAACGCTGCAGGCGCGGCGACGGGCGCGGTCGCGGTGGATGCGGCGGCGTCGGCAGCCAGCGCCTGCGCACGCGGCGCGGCCAGGGCGCTTTCCACCGCGCGGCGCACGGCCTGGTGCACCTCGCGGCTGTCGCGAAAGCGCACCTCGATCTTGGTGGGGTGCACGTTCACGTCCACGCGCTGTGGCTCGATCTGCACGTACAGCGCATACACCGGCTGCCTGTGGCCGTGCAGCACGTCTTCGTAGGCGCTGCGTGCCGCGTGGGTCAGCACCTTGTCGCGCACAAAGCGGCCGTTGACGTAACAAAACTGCTGATCCGCGCGCGACCGGGCGGCGTCGGGCAGGCCGGCACGGCCCGTGACGATGAGGTTGCCCAGCCGCCCATGCACAGCCACGGACTGATGGATGAAGTCTTCGCCCAGAACATCGCCCAGCCGCTGCTGCAGCGCGCGCTGGCGTTGGGCGTCGTCGGCAGTGGCGTCGGGGGCAAGGGTGGCGCGCCATTGCTCGACGAGTTTGCCCTCATGCCAGATGGCAAAGCCCACGTCGGGTCGCGCCAGCGCGTGCCGGCGCACGGCCTCCACGCAGTGGGCCAGCTCGGTGGCATCGGTTTTCAAAAATTTGCGCCGTGCGGGGGTGGAGAAAAACAGCTCCTTGACCTCCACTGTGGTGCCGCGGCTGCGCGCTGCGGGGCGCAGTTCGCCGCTGCGTGCATCCAGCAAAAAAGCGCTGGACTGCTCTGCGGTGCGCGACAGCAGCGCCATTTCGGACACCGACGCAATGGCCGCCAGCGCCTCACCCCGGAAACCCATGGTGGCTACCGACTCCAGGTCGTGCAGGCTGGTGATCTTGCTGGTGGCGTGGCGGCGCAGTGCCACAGGCAATTCGGCCTGCGCAATGCCCACACCGTCGTCCTCCACGGCAATCAGGCGCACGCCGCCGGCCAGCAGGCGCACGGTGATCTGGGTGGCGCCAGCGTCCAGCGCGTTGTCCACCAGTTCGCGCACGGCAGACGCGGGGCGCTCCACCACCTCGCCCGCGGCAATCTGGCTGATGAGCTCGTCGGGCAGATCGCGGATGGGGCGGCGGGGTGGGGTGCAGGTGTCTGGGGGCTGTGCGGTCACGCGGCGGATTCTAGGCGCCTGACCGATGTCGGCGCCTGTGGGGGCTGCTGATGGTTTCAGCGGCGGCGACCGTGGCCGCGGTCGTACCCGCGATCGTTGTCGCGGCCCACTTCGTTGCCGATCAGGGCACCGGCCGCGGCGCCGCCGACCGTGCCCAGCGTGGAGCCAAAAACCGCGTTGCCCACCAGGCCGCCAGCCACGGCACCAACGCCCGTGCCCAACTGGGCATTGGTGGGGCGGTGGGCGCAGCCGCCCAGCGCCACAGCGCCGGTCAGCAGCAGTGCAAAGGCCAGGGAGCGGGGGAGTTGGAGTGTGCTCATGGGGTGGGTTCCTTTTCAAACGGGGTGGGCAGGTGGCGCATGGATCACTCCGCCTTGCCTGCGCAGCGGTGATTTGCTTTGCCGTTCACTGTGAACGTACCGCGTAAAGTGTGATCCGGGTTTTGTTTGCCAAGAGCCAACAAATGTGAGCAATTGCCACCGCTACCGTGCAGCGTCCAGGGGTTTGCAGGCGGGGGGTACATTACGGCGCACCCTGGCAACAAGAGGCAAGAATTTTGGAAGTCATCTCCTTTCTGATCGATTTCATCCTGAATGTGGACAAGCATCTGGCGGCTTTTGTGGCCAGCTACGGGCCATGGGTTTATGCGCTGCTGTTCCTCATCGTGTTTGTCGAAACCGGCGTGGTGGTCATGCCTTTCCTGCCCGGCGATTCGCTGCTGTTTGTGGTGGGGGCGCTGTGCGGCGCGGGGTTGATGAACTTTCCGTTGGCCTGCGCGGTGCTGCTGGTGGCGGCCGTTTTGGGCGACCAGTGCAACTACAGCATCGGGCGGTACTTTGGCCCGAAGGTGTTCCAGTGGGAAAGCTCGCGCTGGTTCAACAAAAAGGCCTTCGACCAGGCCCATGCGTTTTACGAGCGTTACGGCGGCATCACCATCGTGCTGGCGCGCTTCATGCCCTTCATCCGCACCTTCGCGCCGTTTGTGGCGGGCGTGGCCGTCATGGGGCGCGCCAAGTTCACGGCCTACAACGTGGGCGGGGCCATTTTGTGGGTGCTGGGCATCTGCACGGCAGGTTACTTTTTTGGCAACCTGGCCTGGGTGCAGCAGCACCTGGACAAAATCATCTGGGCCTTGATTCTGGTGCCGGGGCTGATCGCCATAGGCGGCGCATGGCATGCGGGGCGCAAGTCCAGGGCGCAAGAAGTTGCTATGGATTAAATAGCTACAAGCGCTTGATTGATAAGCGCCAGAGCCTGTTTTGAATACATAACGCCACTGCCCGCCCGCAGTGGTGTTTTTTATGGTGTCGCCCGTCTGGCACCCGCCGTGCCATCAGGCAGGGGCCAGGCAGATGGTCACCAGCAGCGATGTGTGCGTGACAGCGCGCAACCCGTGCGGCGTGCGCGGCGCCAGGTGCACAAAGTCGCCCTGGTGCAGCAGCCGTGTGCTGTCGCCGGTCTGGAAGGCCACCTCGCCCTCCAGGCACTGCACGGTGATCTCGCCGGGCGTGTCGTGCTGGCGCAGCTCTTTGCCTGCAGGCAGCACGACGCGGATCACCTCCAACTGCCGTGCCTTGATGAGGGCTGCGGTGGTGGCCTGCGCCAGGTGCGGCCCCAGGGGCCGGACGCTGACGACTTCACCGGACTGGGCGTGGGGCAATGCCATGGCAATCTCCTGGTTGCGGGCGCAGCGCCGGTCGCCCCGGCCTGCGCCGGGATTACACGCTGCGGCTGCGCGCCAGCGGCGGGTTCTTGGCAAAGTAGCGCTTGATGCCGCGTATCAACGCATCGGCCAGCTGCTCCTGGTAGGCCGCCGTGCGCAGCTTGGCTTCTTCCTCAGGGTTGCTGATGAAGGCAGTCTCCACCAGCACGCTGGGAATGTCGGGCGCCTTGAGCACCGCAAAGCCCGCCTGCTCCACGCGCGGCTTGTGCAACCGGCCCACGTTGCCTATCTCGCCCAGCAGCACGCTGCCCAGCTTGATGCTGTCGTTGATTTGCGCGGTGGTGCTCATGTCCAGCAGCGCGCGCTGCACATGCCGGTCTTGCTGTGCGCCCAGGTTCACGCCGCCGATCAGGTCGGCCTCGTTTTCCTTGTTGGCCAGCCAGCGCGCGGCCGAGCTGGACGCCCCCCCCTGACTCAGCGCAAACACGCTGGCGCCGCGTGCAGCGGGGTTGGTGAAGGCGTCGGCGTGGATGGATACGAACAGGTCGGCCTGGACACGACGGGCCTTGTCCACGCGCGCCGCCAGGGGCACGAAGTAGTCGGCATCGCGTGTGAGAAAAGCGCGCATGGGGTTGCCGCCCACCTGGCTGGCGTTGATGCGGTCGCGCAGCAGGCGCGCCACCCGCAGCACCACGTCTTTCTCGCGCGTGCCGCCAGGACCGATGGCGCCGGGGTCTTCGCCGCCGTGACCAGGGTCCAGCGCGATGATGATCAGGCGGTCTGTCTCGCGTGCAGCGCCAGCCGCAGCGTTTGCGCGGGGCGGTGCGGTGGGCGCGGCGGCTGCGGCCGGGGCTGTGGGCGTTGCGGACGTCGTGGCTGCAGTGGTTGGTGGGGAGCCGGCCTGCGCAGCGGCGGGCGCCGCAGGCTTGATCGTGTGCTGCGCAATCAGATCGGCCAGGGGATCCGGGTGCGAGGCGGCGGCGGAAGGCGGTGCCGCAGCCAC
Source organism: Diaphorobacter sp. (assembly GCF_050251835.1). Taxonomy (NCBI): domain Bacteria; kingdom Pseudomonadati; phylum Pseudomonadota; class Betaproteobacteria; order Burkholderiales; family Comamonadaceae; genus Diaphorobacter; species Diaphorobacter sp. The sequence goes on from NZ_JBFWLZ010000023.1 coordinate 20,999, forward strand.
GGATGGCACAGGTTTTGGCGTGGCAGCGTGCGCGCCAGGCCCGGCAGAGTCTTGCGTCAGCGCCAGCGGTGCTTTGGCGGGGGGGGCTGGCTGCAGCGCCTGGGTATCGGCAGGGCTGGACGGGGTGGCGGACATGGCCTGGGCCGGGGCCGGTGGGGCCGCCTGCGCCGCGTCGCGCAGGCGCTCGGTGATCAGCGCGGACAGCGGATCAGGCGCCTCGGTGGGGTAGAGGTCAAACACCAGGCGGTGCTGGTAGGCCGCCACCGGCTTGAGTGAAAACACCTGGGGCTGCGCCGCCTGCTTGAGATCCAGCACCAGACGCACCACGCCGGGGGCGTTCTGGCCAACGCGAATGCGGGCGATGTTGGGGTCGTCGGCCCGCACCTTGGCCACCAGCTCGCGCAGCGAGGGGCTCAGATCAAGGCCCTCGATGTCCACGGCCAGGCGCGGCGGCGTGGGGATGAAAAATTGCTTGGCGTTGAGCGGGCGGTCGGACTCGATGGTCACGCGAGAGTAGTCGGCTGCAGGCCATACGCGCACAGCCACGATGGTGGCGCCGCGCGCAATCTGCTGGCGGCCCAGCAGCAACACCAGCGCGCCAGATTGCAGCAGCAGGCGGCGCAAGGGATGCGGATGGCGGGGGGGCGCATTGCTCATGGGGTGTCCAGTCCTTGGAGTAGGGCGCTGCCGCGGGGTGTGCCGGCTTGCAGCGTCACGAGCCGGGCCGAATCATCCCCCGCTTCAATGTAAATAGCAATATCCGCAGGTGGGACAAGGGTTCCTGCGTTGTCAGGCCACTCGGCCAGCTTCAGCCCAGGGCTGGCGAAAATGTCGCGAAAGCCTGCATCCTCCCACTCACGCGGGTCGTTGAAACGGTAGAAGTCGAAGTGCCAGATGTTCAGTCCAGGCGTGTCCACTCCCGGAGTGTCCAGCCCCGGTGCGTGGTGCGGCTCGACGACGGCGTAGGTGGGGCTTTTGATGCGCCCGGTCACGCCCAGCGCGCGCAGCAGATGGCGCACCAGCGTGGTTTTGCCCGCGCCCAGATCGCCGCGCAGGGCGATGAAGGCATTGCGCACGCCGGGCTGTGCGGCCAGACGCGCGGCAAAGCGTGCCGTGTCGTCCTCATCGTTCCAGCGCAGCGCCAGACGCTGCGGCGTTTCTACAATCGATGCTTGATGGTGTGCAGCAGTCAACTCGTTCCTCAAATTCAAGGCTGGGCCCGTGAGCTGGGATTTTCCCAAATCAAGGTGGCCGGCGTGGACTTGTCCAGCGCCGAGCGTGGATTGATGCAATGGCTGGCCCAAGGGTTCCATGGTGATATGCATTACATGGCCGCGCATGGCATGAAGCGTGCCCGCCCGGCCGAATTGGTGCCAGGCACCGTGAGTGTGATCACCGCGCGCATGGACTATCTGCCGCGCAGCACGCCCGTGGATGCACCGCACGGCTGGCAGGCCATCGAATTCGACCGCCTGGACCGTCCTGCCGAGGCCATCGTGTCCCTCTATGCCCGGGGGCGGGATTACCACAAAGTGCTGCGCGCGCGGCTGCAAAAGCTGAGCGACCGCATTGCGCAAGCAGTGGGTCCGTTTGGCCACCGTGTGTTCACCGACTCGGCTCCCGTGCTGGAGGCAGAGCTGGCGCAGCGCAGCGGCCAGGGCTGGCGCGGCAAGCACACGCTGGTGCTGAGCCGCGAGGCGGGCTCCATGTTTTTCCTGGGTGAAATTTATGTGGACATGCTCTTGCCGTCCACCGAGCCCGTCACCGAGCACTGCGGCAGTTGCCGCGCCTGCATCGACGTGTGCCCCACGCAGGCCATCGTGGCTCCCTACCGCCTGGATGCGCGCCGCTGCATCTCGTACCTGACCATCGAGCACGCGGGGCCCATCCCCCTGGAGCTGCGACCGCTCATGGGCAACCGCATCTACGGCTGCGACGACTGTCAGCTGATCTGCCCCTGGAACAAATTTGCCCAGACCAGCAGCCTGCCAGACTTTGATCCGCGCGCTGGTCTGGTGGGGCGGCAGCTGGTGCACCTGTTTGCCTGGGACGAGGACACTTTCCTGCGCATGACCGAGGGTGGCCCGATACGCCGCATAGGCCACGAGCGCTGGCTGCGCAACATTGCCGTGGCGCTGGGCAATGCACTGCGCGCTACGAGTGATGCCGGCGTACGCGCGGCCCTGCAGTCGCGGACGCAGCACAACAGCGCGCTGGTGCAAGAGCATGTGGCCTGGGCGCTGGCGCAGGATGTGAACCACTGAGCAACGCCGATCGGCCCCGGCCGCGGAGGAGATGCGTGGGACGCGACGCAGGGAACGTGGGGTGGAAAGCCGCGACACAGGGCCGTGAAGGATGCGCTGACGCTGAGATGGCCGTGGTTCGCACCACCGCGCGTCCACGCATCAGGTGATCGGCCGTGGAGCCGAACTTATGGTAAATCTTGTTGCGATTGTGTATGTATCCACTATGCTTTGCGTGTTGCTTGTCGTATCACCGCTGTAATGAGAAGAAGGACAGGGCCTGAGAGGAATGAAGTGTTGAAAGCTTGGTAATTTTTAGTAAGCCATCTCGCAAGAATATGTGTTAAATGAGGATTGCAAAAGACGGTTTGCGCAGAACGTGTTGAATATTTGATGGTCAGGCCCTGGTAAGGCTAATGCGGTTGATTTTCTGGTGTTCGCGCCCGGTGCTGGGGCGCAATGGGAGTGGAGATGATCAGAATATTCAATCACTATTTTCACCGGCGTCACATTTTGCAGATCATGGTGTACTCGGTGGTCATCGTGAGTGCCATTTTTGCGGCGCTGGCCTTGCAGACCGAAGCTGGTTCGCTGAGTGCTTCCACAATTTCATCTGGTTTGGTGCGCGGACTGCTGATGGCGATCGGCATTCTTGCTGTCAATTTTGCCTTGGGTCTTTATGGCAACATGGGCGAATTAACCTTGGGGCAGATGCGGGCGCGGGCAGTTCTGTCTTTTCTATTCACCTTGATTATTACGGCCGGTATTTTGCTGCTGATGCCGTTGCACTCCCCCTATCAGAACGAACCGGTTTTCTTCGCTCTTTTGCTGACGGCGGCTGGCATGCTGATCATCCGGTTTTTGGGCGGCGATTTGTTGCCTGCGGCCTATCAGCGCCAGCGCCTGCTGATTTACGGCACGGGTGCGCGTGCACGTATCGTGGGTCAGTCCCTCGCAATGAGTGGTCGCGACACTGAGCTGGTGGGCTATTTTGCCGGCTTGCAGGAAAAAGAGCGTGTGGTCCCCGACTCCAGCGTCATCGCGTCCGGACAGAGCCTGGCTGAATTGGTCCGGCAACGGGGCATCAATGAAATCGTGGTAGCCCTGGACGAGCGTCGGCGCGGCAGCATGTCTCTGCGGGATTTGCTGGACTGCAAGTTGAGCGGTGTCAGGGTGATTGATATTGCGGTTTATTTTGAGCAGAGCTTGGGGCAGATTCACATGGACGCTGTCTCTGCCGGCTGGCTTGTCTTTGGGGATGGATTCAAGCAGGGAGTGGTCAGATCGGCAGTCAAATGGCTGTTTGACGTTGTGGGGGCCAGCGTTTTGCTTTTGCTTGCGTCGCCAGTGATGCTTTTGACGGCAATCCTGATTTACCTGGAAAGCGGCGGGCCGATTTTTTATCGGCAGGAGCGTGTGGGGCGCGATGGACGGGTTTTCAATGTCGTCAAGTTTCGCAGCATGCGCAACGATGCAGAGAAAGACGGAAAACCCCGATGGGCAACTTCAGGCGACTCTCGCATCACCCGTGTGGGCCGGATTATCCGAAAAATGCGCATCGACGAGCTGCCGCAGTTGTTTTGCGTGCTCAAGGGCGATATGAGTCTGGTGGGCCCCCGACCCGAAAGGCCTTTTTTTGTGGAGCAGCTAACCAAGGATATTCCGTACTACGCCTTGCGCCACGGAATCAAACCCGGTTTGACCGGGTGGGCGCAGGTGCGCTATCACTATGGCGCATCCATAGAGGATGCTGCGCAAAAACTGCAATACGACCTGTATTACGTCAAAAACCATTCCTGGTTTCTTGACCTGATCATTTTGTTTGAAACCGTGGGGGTGGTGCTGACAGGCAAGGGTGCGCAGTAGCTTTGGTGGTCTTCGGCACCAATCGTCAGGTGCTGGCAGCGGCAGCCAGTGCCTGCAAGGCGGCCGTCACCTGCTCTGTGTCCACGCCTTCCAGTGGCACCAGCTGCGCTTGTAGCGCCTGCAGTGCGCCGGCATCTTTTTGCAGCAGGGCAATGGCCTGACCAGCGTCGCGGGGGGCGTCAAAGCCGGTGCTTTGCAGCAACAGCCGGCCGTCGGCAGCCACCAGCTTGAAATAGAACTTGCCGTCTGTCTCGCGGTACTGCTTGAAAGTCGGCAGTGCCGTCTTGGCGGCTTTGGGGCTGGCCTGGGCCGGTGCCGCGGCGCTCAGGCTGCGCAGACCCACGGCAGCGCGCAGGCGCTGCATGAAGGGTTGTGCCAGGGCGCGGGCGCGTTCGGCGCCGATTTGCAGCTGCGCTTCCACCTTCTCGGGGTGGGCCATCAGGTCGTCGTAACGCGCGCGCATGGGGGTGATCTCGCGGTCAATGCGCTCGAACAGCATCTGTTTGGCCTCGCTCCAGGCAATGCCTTCGGCGTAGGCGCGGCGCATAGCAGCAGCGTCTTCGGGCGTGGCAAAGGCCTGGTACAGCTGGAACAGGGCCGAGCCTTCCACCTCCTTGGGTTCACCGGGCGCGCGCGAGTCGGTCAGGATGCCGCCAATGAGCTTTTTTAGCTGCTCGCGCGTGGCAAATAGCGGGATGGTGTTGTCGTAGCTCTTGCTCATCTTGCGCCCGTCCAGGCCCAGCAGCGTGGCTACGTTGTCCTCGATGGCGGCCTCGGGCAGCGTGAAATGCTCGCCGTACAGGTGGTTGAAGCTGGCGGCCATGTCGCGCGCCATCTCGATGTGCTGGATCTGATCCCGGCCCACGGGTACCTTGTGGGCATTGAACATCAGGATGTCGGCGGCCATCAGTACCGGGTACATGAACAGGCCGGCAGTCACGCCGTCATCCAGATCGTGCCCGGACTCTGTATTTTTGTCCTGCGCGGCCTTGTAGGCATGGGCGCGGTTGAGCAGGCCCTTGCCGGTCACGCAGGTCAGCAGCCAGTGCAGCTCGGGGATTTCGGGCACGTCGGACTGGCGGTAGAAGGTGACCTGCTGCGGGTCCAGTCCGGCGGCCAGCCAGCTGGCGGCGATCTCCAGGGTGGAGCGGTGCACGCGCTCGGGTTCCTGGCACTTGATGAGGGCGTGGTAGTCGGCCAGAAAGTAAAAGCTCTCCACGCCAGCGCTGCGGCTGGCGGCCACGGCGGGACGAATGGAGCCCACAAAGTTACCCAGGTGCGGAGTGCCCGAGGGCGTGATGCCTGTAAGAAAACGCGTGGTGGTCATGGGACAGGGGTCAGCGAAGCAGCGCGGTGAGCGGGGAGATCAGCAGGTCGATGGCGGCATAGCCCAGCGACATCAGCGGGCGCAGCCACAGCGTGCCCACGATGCCCGCCACGACCAGCGCCAGCACGATGAAAAAGCCATAGGGCTCGATGCGCGCCAGCAGGTGCGCCTGCTTCCAGGGCAGCAGGCCGACGAGAATGCGCCCGCCATCGAGCGGCGGCAGAGGAAACAGGTTGAAGGCCCACATCACCAGATTGACCGCTATGCCGGCCCGGGCCATTTCGATGAAAAAGCGTTCTTGTGTGCCCATGGCGGCCAGCACAACCAGCAGCAGTGCCCAGCCAATGGCCTGAACGAAGTTGGAGGCCGGGCCCGCCAGCGCCACCCAGACCATGTCGCGCTTGGGGTGGCGCAGGTGGCTGAAGTTGACCGGTACGGGTTTTGCGTAGCCAAACAGGAAAGCGCCCGAAGTGGCAAAGTACAGCAGCAGGGGCATCAGCACGGTGCCAACGGGGTCGATGTGCTTAAGCGGGTTGAGTGTGATGCGCCCCATCATCATGGCGGTGTTGTCGCCAAAATGCCGGGCCGCGTAGCCGTGGGCTGCCTCGTGCACCGTGATGGCGAACAGCACCGGCAGGGCGTAGATGAGTACGGTCTGGATAAGGTTGGATAGGTCCACGGCTGTGATTGTGTCAGACGCCCGATGGTCGGGCCTTGGCAAGATGCATTGCAAATGCTTGCAAGCGGGTTGCGCTGAGCGCAGGTTTATTCGATAGGGAGCAGGGTGCCCCCCACACTGGCAGCCAGCCGCATCTTCAAAACCCCAGCGCCTGCAAGCTGCCACGCCCTTCACGCACCACGATGGCCTGGCCACCAGTGCTCATGGGCGTGAGATCCAGCACCGTGGTGGGCTCCAGGGGGCAGGCGCCAGAGTCGATGATGCCGTCGATCTGCTTTTCAAAGCGCTCGCGGATTTCCTCTGGGTCGTTCAGTGGTGCGGTCTCGCCCGGCGGGATCAGCGTGGTGGCCAGCAGCGGCGCGCCGTGCAACTCCAGCAGCAGTTGCAAGCCCTTGCGGTCGGGCACGCGCAGGCCGATGGTCTTGCGTTGCGGGTGGCTGACCCGGCGAGGCACTTCCTTGGTGGCATCGAGGATGAAGGTGTAAGGCCCCGGCGTGGCGAGCCTGAGCAGCCGGTACTGCCGGTTGTCCACGTGGGCATAGCTGGCCAGCTCGGACAAGTCACGGCACAGCAGCGTCAGGTGGTGCTTGTCGCTGATCTGGCGCACGCGGCGGATGCGATCTACCGCGTCCTTGTCGTCGAGCTGGCAGACCAGCGCGTAGCTGGAGTCCGTCGGCACGGCCACAACGCCGCCGCCCGACAGCAAGGCGGCCGCCTGCTTGAGCAGACGTGGCTGCGGGTTGTCTGCGTGAATTTCGAAATGCTGGGCCATGTGAGAGCGGTGCTTTCAGGCGGTACCAGATGGCCGGGGGGCGTGCAGGACGCGGCCGGCAAGAAGATCCCACACGGGGGTGAGCTGCCCCGGCAGGTTGGGCAGGACGCCCAGGTCGGTGTGCGACTCGTTGGGGCTGTGAAAGTCGCTTCCGCGCGATGCGGCCAGGTCGAATTCTTGGGCCAGGGCTGCATAAGTGGCGTATTCGGCGGGAGTGTGGCTGCCGGTCACCACCTCCACGCCCTGGCCACCGTGTTGCTTGAATTCAGAGAACAGCGCGTATTCCTCGTTGGCCGTGAAGCCGTAGCGCGCAGGGTGGGCGATCACCGCCATGCCCCCGGCCTCACGAATCCAGCGTACCGCATCGCCCAGCGATGCCCAGCGGTGTGGCACATAGCCGGGCTTGCCTTCGATGAGGTATTTGCGAAACACCTCGGATGTGTCGTGACAGACACCGGCTTCTACGAGAAAGCGCGCAAAGTGCGTGCGCGAGATCAGCTCGGGGTTGCCCGCGTAGCGCAGCGCGCCCTCAAAAGCGCCGTGGATGCCCACCCGGGCCAGCTGATCGCCGATCTCTCGGGCGCGCTCCTCACGCCCGCCGCGCGTATCGGCCAGGCCCTGGGCCAGTTGCGCGTCGTCGGCATCGAAACCCAGGCCCACGATGTGCACCGTGGTGCCGGCAAAGGTGACGGATATTTCGGTGCCCGTGAGGTAGTCCATGCCCTGCGCGTGCGCGGCGGCCATCGCGCGGTGCTGGCCGCCGATCTCGTCATGGTCGGTCAGCGCCCACAACTGCACGCCATTGGCATGTGCGCGGGCGGCCAGTTGTTCGGGCGTGAGGGTACCGTCGGACACCACGGAGTGGCAATGCAAGTCGGCGTTGATGGATGTAGTCACAAAATCATTGTAGGGCGTGGGCGGCAGTCGCGTTGTCCGGCCGGCGGCGCTGGTGATTTCGTCGGTGAGGGCAGCTTTGCCATTGTGTAATCAAATGTTTTGCAAGACGCAGTACATTGCCGCACCAGTCGCGTCCGATGGCGGGGCTGTGATGTGTGGGCTCGGCGGGGATGCCGAGGGCCTTTTGGATCAACCGGGCGCCTAGTGCGCGTCTTCAGAAACGATGTAAAACATATGAATCTCAACCACATTCCGGTTGCCCGCAAACTATGGGTGCTGGTTCTGGCCATGGTGATTCCTATGGTGGTGCTGCTGGTCGGCGTGATGAACCACCTGGGGGATCTCGATGACCAAGCCACGCTGGCCGTGCATGCCAGTGAGAACCGGATCAGCATGGCTTTGCGCTGGAAGGGTCTGTCTGCGCTGGCCGTGGATCAATCCGTGAATGCGTTGATCACCACCGACGAAGCCCTGACGGCACGCTTGCAGCAAAAAGTCAGGCAGGGCATCGAGGCCATCAATGTCCTGCAAAAACAGATCGAGTCTGAAGCCCTCACGGCGGACGACAAGGCCCAGTTGGAGCGCGTGGCCGCCGCCCGCCAGGCGACCCTGGATGCGCTGGCGCAAGCCAGCAAACTGCGCGCCGATGGTGACTTGGCCAGCGCGCAGGCGCTGGTTGACAGTCAATTTGTGCCCGCCGTGGCGCGCTACGCGGGTGAGCAAGACGCCTTCGTGCAACTGCAGGAGCGCCAGCGCGACGCGGCCAACGCGTATTCCGAGGCGCAGCGCAAGCGCGCCGAGTGGGCCAGCCTGGGCATTGCCGCGCTGATGATGATTGCGGGCCTGGCGCTGGCCAACCTGCTGGTGCGCGCCATCACGCAGCCGTTGTCGCGTGCGGTGGGCCTGGCCGACGCCATCGCCACGGGCGATCTCACGCAGGATGTGCATGACGGCCGTCGTGACGAGCTGGGGGACTTGCTGCGCTCTTTGTCAGCCATGGGCGCGCGCCTGCGCAGCGTGGTCGGCGAAGTGCGTGCCGGCGTTGAGTCGGTCTCGGCCGCATCCAGCCAGATCGCCACCGGTAATCAGGATTTGTCCGCGCGCACCGAGCAGACCGCCGCCAACCTGGAAGAAACTGCCGCCAGCATGGAAGAGCTGACGGCCACCGTCACCCAGTCGGCTGACACTGCCCGCCAGGCCAACCAGCTTGCCGCCAACGCGGCGCAGGCCGCCGAGCGTGGCGGCGAAGTGGCAGTCCAGGTGGTTGCCAGCATGCAGCGCATCTCCGACAGCAGCCGCAAGATTGCCGACATCATCGGCGTGATCGATGGCATCGCTTTCCAGACCAACATCCTGGCGCTGAACGCCGCTGTCGAAGCCGCCCGCGCCGGCGAGCAGGGCCGCGGCTTTGCCGTGGTGGCCGGCGAGGTGCGCAGCCTGGCGCAGCGCTCTGCCTCGGCGGCGCGCGAGATCAAGCAACTGATCACCACCAGCGTGGACAACGTCGAGGCCGGCTCTGCCCAGGTGGAGCAGGCGGGCCAGGCCATGCAAGATATCGTGCAGGGCGTGCGCCGGGTCAGCGACCTGATTGGCGAGATCACCGCCTCGTCCACCGAGCAGCGCGACGGCATCGGCCAGGTCAATCAGGCTGTGGCCAACCTGGATCAGATGACGCAGCAAAACGCCGCGCTGGTGGAAGAAGCCACCGCCGCCGCCGCATCCATGCACGAGCAGGCCCAGCGCCTGAGCGAGGTGGTGGCCGTATTCAACGTGGGCAGCGCCGCCCTGACGGCCGTGCGCGTCCCTGCGCGCGCACCGGCGCAGGCGCCCGCTTCGCAGACCCGGCCCGCAGTGGCTGCCACCGCCCGCACGGCGCTGTCCAAGCCTGCGCCCGCCAAGTCCGCATCGCCGAATCCTGCATCACCCAGGCCTGCGCCCGCCAAGGCCGCGCCGCCCCGCATTGCCCCGGCCTCCAGGGTGGCCGTCGCGGCGGGCGCTGATGATGATTGGGAGAGTTTCTGAGGCTCCTGGCGAATTGCTATGAATAAATGAGCTTTCAGCGCTTGATATACAAGCGCTAGAGGCTTATTTGATGTGAGGTGACGTGTGCCTCAACCCTGCACGCCCTCAATCAGGAACTGCACCCTGCGCTCGCCGCGCCATTCGTTCACGTCCAGCCGGAAGGCCAGCAAGGGGCGCTCTGGCAGGGGATCGGTGTGGCCAAACCAGATCGCGTCCACGGGCTGGCCCTGGTGCAGCAGCTTGATTTGCAGGTGGTTGCGCGCCTCGCCCACCAGGCGCTGGCTCAGCACTTGCACTTCTTCGCTGAACGTCGGCGGTGCAAAGCCCTGGCCCCACACTTGCAGCTGCAGCGCGTCCACCAGTTCGGCGCGGCAGTATTGCGGCGCCAGCGGGCCGTCGGTTTCCAGCTGGCGCGTTAGCGTGGCGGCGTCCAGCCATTCTTGTGCGACCTGCGCAAAAGCCTGCTCAAAGGTTCCGAAATGCTCCTCGGCCACGGTGCAGCCGGCGGCCATGGCGTGCCCGCCAAACTTCAGGATCACGCCGGGGTGGCGCTTGGCCACCAGGTCCAGCGCGTCGCGCAGGTGAAAGCCGGCAATCGACCGGCCCGAGCCCTTCAGCTCATGCTCTTTGCCCGGCGCGCTGCTGGCGGCGAACACGAAGGTGGGGCGGTGCAGCTTGTCTTTGAGGCGCGAAGCCACGATTCCCACCACGCCTTCGTGAAAGTCGGGGTCGAACACGCTGATCGCGGGCGGCGGCTCCTCGGTTTCGTCAAACAGGCTCTCCGCCAGCAGCAGCGCCTGCTCGCGCATGCCGCCCTCCAGCTCGCGGCGCTCGCGGTTGATGGCGTCCAGCTGGCGTGCCAGCTCGGCGGCGCGCGCCGGGTCGTCGGTCAGCAGGCATTCGATGCCCAGCGTCATGTCGGCCAGGCGCCCGGCGGCATTGATGCGCGGGCCCAGCGCAAAGCCAAAGTCGAAGGTGGTGGCCACCGGGGATTTGCGCGCGGCTGCATCAAACAGTGCCTGGATGCCCGCCTGCATCTGGCCGGCGCGGATGCGCTTCAAGCCCTGCGCCACCAGGCGGCGGTTGTTGCTGTCCAGGCGCACCACGTCGGCCACGGTGCCCAGGGCGACGAGCGGTAGCAGCGGCTCCAGCCTGGGCTGCGTGGCCTTGTCGAACAGGCCGCGCGTGCGCAGCTCGGCGCGCAGCGCCAGCAGCACGTAGAACATCACGCCCACGCCGGCCATGGACTTGCTCTCGAAGCCGCAGCCCGGCTGGTTGGGGTTGACGATGGCGTCGGCCGCGGGCAGCTCGGGGCCCGGCAGGTGGTGGTCGGTGATGAGCACTTGCAGGCCCAGCGCCTTGGCGCGGGCCACGCCTTCGATGCTGGCGATGCCGTTGTCCACGGTGACGAGCACGTCGGCGCCCTTGTCAAACACGCGCTGCGCGATGGGGGCGGTGAGGCCGTAGCCGTCCACCACGCGGTCGGGCACCAGATACTGAACATGGCGCGCGCCCAGCAGCCGCAGGCCGCGCACGCCCACCGCGCAGGCGGTGGCGCCGTCGCAGTCGTAGTCGGCCACGATGACCAGGCGTTTGTCCTGGGCGATGGCGTCGGCCAGCAGGGCGGCGGCCTCGCGCGCGCCCTTGAGGGTGCCCGGCGGCAGCAGGCGGGCGAGGGCGTCGTCCAGCTCCTCCTTGGCGCGGATGCCGCGCGCCGCATACAGGCGTGCCAGCAGCGGGTGCACGCCGGCTTGCTCCAGCGCCCAGACCACGCGCGGGGGGGTGTCTCTAGCTACTATTTTCATAGCTGTTCGCGCAAGCTGGAAAAGCGCTGGGGCCTGAAAAGGCTTTGAATGCGCTGGCCCAGGCCGCGCGGGGCGCTGTGAAAGCCCAGCGCGTTGCGTTCGCCGCTCAGGGTCAGGCGCACGGGCGTGCCGCTTTCGGCCTGGCGCAGCAGATCGGCCACGGGGCCGGCGTCCAGCGCGGCCCAGGCAGTGGCCCAGGCACGCCAGTCCTCGCGCAGCGCGGCATCGCGCAGCTGGTGGGCTACTGTGGGCGCGGCGGCGGCGGCGGTGGTGGTAGGGGTTGGGGCGGGCGTGGGCAGCGCGCCGGTGCCGTGCACCCACAAGGCGTTGACGACTGGCAGGCCGCGCGCCGCGCGCTCGTCGTTGAAGGCGTGGGTGTACAGCAGCATCTGCATCTCGCTGTGCAGGCGGTGCAGGGTGCGGGCAGCGCGCACGTCAGGCATCCACGGCCGCACGTCGCGCAGCAGCACGCGCTCCAGCGATGCGGTGGCCAGACCGTTGAACACCTCGCCCTGCGCCAGCCAGCGGGTGGGCTGGTCGTAGTGCAGCGCAATGCCGTCTTCGGCAAACCAGGGCGCCACGATGGCCAGCAGCGCGCGCGATGCGGCCTCATCAAGCATCAGGTGATCCGGGTCGCGCAAGGTGACATGGTCGGCGCCCACCTGCCACTGGCAGGGCGTGAGGAAGGCCCAGGCCTGGCCGTCCGTGGGCAGGCCCTGCTGGTGGCGGTGCCAGGCGGCCCATGGGATGCGGCCATCCTCATGGGGCAGACCCAGGGCTTGCGCCAGTGCGCGCTCGTGCGGGGTGCTGAAGCTGGTTTCTTCTCCCGGGTGGGTGCCAGCGGGGCTCAGGCGGGCGAGAAGCCTGTCCAGATGCGGCAGCGCCATGCCTGCCAGGGCTTGCTGCGCTCCCTCGGAGGCGCTTGCTGCGTAGGGAATGAGCAAATGAGTGATGTCTGACATGGGGCGTTATTGTCCGGGATGCTCTAAGCCGGCAGTTGCGTGGAGCACGGTTCAACCCGGTGCCACAATCGCGCTTCCATGCAAATTCCCTACGAACTGGCCTTGGGCTGGCGCTACACCCGGGCAGGCCGGGCCACGCGGCGCAACGGCTTCATCTCCTTCATCTCGGGCGTGTCCATGCTGGGCATATCGCTCGGGGTGGCGGCGCTCATCATCGTCCTGTCCGTGATGAACGGTTTTCAGAAAGAGGTGCGCGACCGCATGCTCAGCGTGGTGTCGCACATCGAGATCTTCGCGCCGGGCGGCGCGGCGCTGCCCGATATGCCGCGCACGCTGGCCCAGGCGCGGGCCAATCCCAACGTGGTGGGCGCCGCGCCCTTCGTCGCCGCCCAGGCGCTGCTGGCGCGTGGCGAGGACATGAAGGGCGCGCTGGTGCGCGGCATCGACCCCGCGCACGAGGCCGAGGTGACCGACCTGGCCGCCGAGAACCTGGAGGGCCTGAAGGCCCTGGTGCCGGGCGAGTTCCGCGTGATCCTGGGCAGCGAGCTGGCACGCCAGCTGGGTGTGCATGCCGGCGACGCCGTCACGCTGATCGCGCCGGCCGGCCAGGTCACACCTGCGGGTGTGGTGCCGCGCCTCAAGCAGATGACGGTGGCTGGCACCTTCAACTCGGGGCACTACGAATATGACTCGGCCCTGGTGATGCTGCACCACGAGGATGCCGAGCGCATCTTCCGCCTGGAAGGGCCGACTGGCGTGCGCCTGAAGCTCCAGAATCTGCACGACGCACCCGACGTCACGCAGCAACTGGCGGCCAGCCTCTCGGGCAACCTGTTGATCCGCGACTGGACGCAGCAAAACCGTACCTGGTTTGCCGCCGTGCAGCTGGAAAAACGCATGATGTTCATCATCCTCACGCTGATCGTGGCTGTGGCGGCATTCAACCTGGTGTCCACGCTGGTCATGACAGTGACCGACAAGCGCGCGGACATCGCCATCCTGCGCACGCTGGGTGCCAGCCCCGCCAGCATCATGGGAATCTTCGTGGTGCAGGGCGCCATGGTGGGCGTGATCGGCACGCTGGCCGGCCTGCTGCTGGGCCTGGGCGTGGCCTTCAACATCGACGTGATCGTGCCCGCCATCGAGCGGGCGCTGAACGCCAGCTTTTTGCCCAAAGACATTTACCTCATCAGCAAGATGCCCAGCGACCCGCAAAGCAGCGATATCGTGCCCATTGGCGTCATCTCGCTCATTCTGGCTTTTGTGGCCACCCTGTACCCGAGCTGGCGCGCCAGCCGCGTGAACCCGGCGGAGGCGCTGCGCTATGAGTAATGGGCAAGTGGTGCTGCAGGCGCAAGGCCTGACCAAGCGCTTTACCGAGGGGCGGCTGGACGTCACCGTGCTCAAGGGCGTGGACCTGGCGGTGCATGCCGGCGAAACACTGGCCATCGTCGGTGCGTCGGGCTCGGGCAAGAGCACGCTGCTGCATCTGCTGGGGGGGCTGGATGCGCCCAGCGCCGGCAAGGTCACGCTCAAGGGCCAGGCGCTGGGGGCGCTGTCGCCGGCGGCGCAGGGGCAGCTGCGCAACGCCCACCTGGGCTTCATCTACCAGTTTCACCACCTGCTGCCCGAGTTCAGCGCGCAGGACAACGTGGCCATGCCGCTGCGCATCCGCCGCGAGCCTTACGCGCAGTGCATCGCCCGGGCGGTGCAGATGCTGCAGACGGTAGGCCTGGGCGAGCGCGTGCACCATCGCCCGGCGGAGTTATCGGGCGGCGAACGCCAGCGCGTGGCAATTGCGCGCGCACTGGTCACGCGCCCGGCCTGCGTGCTGGCAGACGAACCTACGGGCAATCTGGACCGCGCCACCGCCGACGGGGTGTTTGCCCTGATGCTGCAACTGGCGCGCGAGCAGGGCACGGCCTTTGTGCTGGTCACGCACGACGAATCGCTGGCCGCGCGCTGCGACCGCGTGGTGCGTCTGGTGTCGGGCGTTCTGACGTGAAAACAGCTGCCAGCCCTTATCTATCGGGTGCTAGCAGCTATATTTTTTGCACTTAATTAACGGGCTGCGGCCGGTGCCTGCTCGGGCGCGCACTGGTCAAACGCCGCCACCGCATTGGCCGCGTACATCAGCGACGGGCCGCCGCCCATGTACACCGCAATCGCCAGCGTCTCGTGGACCTCGGCGCGCGTGGCGCCCAGCCGCGCCAGGGCCTGCGTGTGAAAACCGATGCAGCCGTCGCAGCGCGCGGCCACGCCGATACCCAGGGCGATCAGCTCTTTGGTCTTGGCGTCAATGGCGCCGGGCGCCAGGGCAGCCTTGCCCATGGCGTTGAAGCCTTGCATCACCTCGGGCTGGCTGGTGCGCAGCTGGCCCACGTTGCCAGAGATTTCACGGGTGAGTGCCTTGTAGTCGGGGATTGCGGACATGTAAAGTTCCTTCGCAGTGTGGATGACGGTGAAAGATGAAGGCGCCGCCCTGAGGCGCCGCCGTTGACATGTTCTTTAGTTTTTCCTAAATTAGCAAGTCCCTATTTTCTTGTTTAGCGTGAGCCGGTGATTGCCGGGGCGTTCAAAGATGCGCAGTACGCGCACATCAAGCGGTTTTTAACCAGGAGAAATGTCATGAAACACAACGTCGGAGGTTTGGATCGTGTGCTGCGCATCGTCGTGGGGCTGGTGCTGATTGCGCTGGCGGCCACAGGCACGGTGGGCTGGTGGGGCTGGATTGGGGTGGTGCCGCTGCTCACAGGTCTGTTCAGCGTCTGCCCGGCGTATTCGCTGCTGGGTGTGAACACCTGTCCCATGCGCAAATCCGAATAAACCGTTTTGTATCGCGCTGCGCCGCGATGTGCGGTGATGTGCGGTGGCATCATCCGGCGCATGCCTGTCTGGATAGACACCCACTGCCACCTGGATGAGTTCGCAGTCCATGGCGGCGCCGATTTTGCCGATGCCGAGCGCGCCCGCGCTGCGCGCGCTGGTGTGGCGCACTGTGTGCTACCGGCAGTGGACTTGGCCAACTTGCAGGCCGTGCGCGACATGGCCCACCGCCACGGCGACAGCTACGCGCTGGGCATCCACCCCCTCTATACCCCCCAGGCTGGTGACGACGACCCGCAGGCGCTTGCGCTCATGCTGGAGCAGTGCATGGGCGACCCGCGTCTGGTGGCTGTTGGCGAGATCGGGCTGGATTTTTTCGTGCCGGGCCTGGATGCTGAGCGGCAAGAGCAGTTTTACCGGGCGCAGCTGCAGCTGGCACGACGCTTTGATCTGCCGGTGATCCTGCATGTGCGGCGATCGGCGGACAAGTTGCTCAAAGGCTTGCGCGAGCTGCCTGTGCGCGGGGGCATCGCTCACGCCTTCAACGGCAGCCTGCAGCAGGCGCAGGCGTTCGTCGGCCTGGGCTTCAAGCTGGGCTTTGGCGGCGCCGTCACCTATGAGCGAGCGCTGCAGCTGCGGCGACTGGCTGCCGAGCTGCCGCTGGATGCGCTGGTGCTGGAAACCGATGCGCCCGACATCCCACCACACTGGCTCTATGTGACCGCCGCTGAGCGCGCAGCCGGCCACCCGCCCGCCCGCAACAGCCCGGCCGAGCTGCCTCGCATCGGCGCGCTGGTGGCGCAGCTGCGCGGCATCTCCAGCGCCGAACTGGCCTGCGCCACCCGCACCAACGCCTGCGCGGCGCTGCCGCGGCTGCAGGGTTTGCTGGCACGTGATGGCGGGCATTGATTCAGGGTGTTCTGGTCTCCAGTCCTTATCTGACAAGCGCTGTCTGCTGCATAAATAATAGTCTTGAAGAGGTGTGATGACGCAACAGATGTCGCCGGCACAGCCTGCTGCCCGCTTGGTCGGCCTGCCTCCAGTGGTGGGCCCTGGCACGCGAATACTGGTGCTGGGCAGTTTTCCGGGTGTCGCTTCGCTGGCCGCACGGCAGTACTACGGCCACCCGCAGAACCATTTCTGGCGCATTCTTGCGGCGCTGTGGCCGCAGCATCCGCTGCCCGGCCGCGACCAGTACGCGGCGCGCTGCGACTGGCTGCTGGCCCGCGGCCTGGGCCTGTGGGACGTGTATGCCGCCTGCGAGCGCCAGGGCAGCCTGGACGCCAGTATCCGCAACGCGCAGGTCAACGATTTCGCGGCCTTGAATGCGCTGGCGCCGCATCTGGCCGCCATCGCCCACAATGGCGGGGAGAGCTTCCGCCACGCCATGGCTGTGCGCACTCGTCTGGGGCTGGGGGCAGATGCACCGATCGCGTCGCTGCGCCTGCCGTCCACCAGCCCGGCCAATGCGTCGTGGAGCTTTGACAGAAAACTGAGCGCCTGGGGCGATGCCCTGGCCAATTTTGGATTGGTATAAAAATTTGACCCGCAAGAAGACCGCCGCTGCCGAACTGCCCGAGGTCAGCGTCTCAGACGATGGCGAAGTGCGCCACCTGCACCTGGGCACGCCGTGGATCCAGGGCTCCATGCGCATCGCCGAGCCGTTCGAGATCGAACTGGAATACGTGCAGCGCATGATGGCCTGGCTGCTGTTCGTGGAGCCCGCCAGCGTGGCCAAGCGCCACGCAATGCAGCTGGGCCTGGGCGCCGGCGCCATCACCAAGTTCTGCCGCAAGAAGCTGCGCATGTGCTGCACCGTGGTCGAGCTGAATCCGCGCGTGGAGGCCGTTTGCCGCGCCTGGTTCAAGCTGCCGCCTGACGGCCCCATGCAGCGCGTGGTGCTGGCCGATGCGGCCCAGGAGATCAAAAAAACCGAGTGGCAGGGCACGGTGGACGCGCTGGCCGTGGATTTGTACGACCACGAAGCCGCCGCGCCTGTGCTGGACAGCGCAGAGTTCTACGCCGACTGCCGCGCGCTGCTGACGCTGGACGGCTGCCTGACGGTGAACCTGTTCGGCCGCGCCTCCAGCTACGAGCGCAGCCTGGCCGGGCTGGCCGAGGCTTTTGGCCCCGAGGCGCTGTGGGCCTTCAAGCCCACGCGCGAGGGCAATACCGTGGTGCTGGCCCAGCGTACGCCCATCCGGCCCAAACGCGCGCAGCTACTGGCCCAGGCCGAGGCGGTGCAGGCACGATGGAATCTGCCAGCGCCCAAGTGGCTGCGGGTGTTCAAGCCTGTGGCCTGAAATGGCGGCAACTCATCCCGTTCACACCATGACTGCATCCACGTTCTCTAAGGCGCATGAGACACCAGAGGGCAGGGCTGCGCGCGAGCACGCCCGGCAGGCCGCAGGGCCGCTGCAGTGGCGCAGCATCGTGGACTGGCTGCGCGCGGACGGCGTCATCAGCGCCGAGTTGGCGCAGCGCACCATTGCGCGCTGCTCGCAGGCCGAAAGCAGCCAGCATCCGCTGGTGCGGCTGGGTACCGTGAGCCTGGTGCGCGCCGCAGACGGCAAGCCGCTGGATGTGGACATGCTCACCGAATACGTGGCGCGCCGCTGCGGCATCGAGTACCTGCGCATCGACCCCTTGAAGGTGGACGTTGGCCGCGTGTCCGATGCCATGAGCGCCAGCTACGCCGAGCGTCACAAGGTGCTGCCCGTGCAGGTGACCGGCACCGAGGTGGTGGTGGCTACGGCCGAGCCCTTTGTGGATGACTGGGTGGCCGAGGTGGAGCGCCAAGCCAGGCGCACCGTGCGCCGCGTGCTGGCCAACCCGCAGCACATCACACGCTACACGGCGGAGTTTTACGCGCTGGCCAAGTCGGTGCGCGCTGCACAAAAAAGCGGCGGTGCTGCGGCTGGCAGCAGCTTTGAGCAACTGGTGGAGTTGGGCAAGACCAACAAACAGCTGGACGCCAATGACCAGGGCGTCGTCAAGGTGGTGGACTGGCTATGGCAGTACGCCTTCGACCAGCGCGCCAGCGACATCCACCTGGAGCCGCGGCGCGAGCAGGGCGTGATCCGTTTTCGCATCGATGGCGTGCTGCACGCGGTCTATCAAATGCCTTTGGGCGTGCTGAGCGCCATGGTGGCGCGCGTGAAGCTGCTGGGGCGCATGGACGTGGTGGAAAAACGCCGCCCGCAGGACGGGCGCATCAAAACGCGCAACCCGCGTGGCGACGAGGTGGAAATGCGCCTGTCCACGCTGCCCACGGCCTTTGGCGAGAAGATGGTGATGCGCATCTTCGACCCCGACAACGCCGTGAAGGACCTGGATGCGCTGGGCTTCACCGCGCACGACGCCGAGCGCTGGGAGCAGCTGGTCAAGCGCCCGCACGGCATTATTTTGGTGACCGGGCCCACGGGCTCGGGCAAGACCACCACGCTGTACTCCACCCTCAAGCGCGTGGCCACCGAAGAGGTGAACGTGAGCACGGTGGAAGACCCGATCGAGATGATCGAGCCCAGCTTCAACCAGACCCAGGTGCAGCCGCAACTGGACTTCACCTTTGCCGACGGGCTGCGCGCTCTCATGCGGCAGGATCCCGACGTGATCATGGTGGGCGAGATCCGCGATCTGCAGACCGCCGACATGGCAGTGCAGGCCGCGCTGACCGGCCACCTGGTGTTCTCCACGCTGCACACCAACGACGCACCCAGCGCCGTCACGCGCCTGATGGAGCTGGGCGTGCCGCCGTACCTCATCAACGCCACGCTGCTGGGTGTGCTGGCGCAGCGCCTGGTGCGCACGCTGTGCCGGCATTGCCGTCAGGTGGACGAGGCGGCCCACCCCGACGTGCTGGCCGACATGATCCGCCCGTGGAAGATCAACGGCGGCTACCGCGCCTACAAGCCCGTGGGGTGCGTGGAATGCCGCATGACGGGCTTTCGGGGACGCATGGGGCTCTATGAGCTGCTGACCATGAGCGAGGCGCTCAAGACGCAGGTGAACCAGTCGCCGTCCATCGACGCGATGCGTCGTCAGGCCGTGCAGGAGGGAATGCGCCCGCTGCGCCTGGCCGGCGCGTTGCGCGCTGCCGAGGGGCTGACCACGCTGGAGGAGGTCATCGCGGCCACTCCGCCGCTCGATTGATCAACGCCGGCCGGGCCTTGCTGATGCCGGCTTCGGTGTCCTGGGTTCTTCAGCGGATCGCCAACCCGGAGTCCTAGGGAAACCTTGTATCCGTATGTAGGTGGAATCCACATCTGCGAGCGTGTCCCGGCGCCCCACAATCGCCCGTCGCGTTCCTTTTGGGAGACATTTGTGAAAATCAAGAGTCAGAGAGATTTCTTTTCGGGTCTCATGTTCCTTCTGGTGGGAGGTGGCTTCGCCTGGGGCGCCACCACGTACAGCGTTGGCACAGGCGCCCGCATGGGGCCGGGCTACTTCCCGCTGATGTTGGGCATTTTGCTGGCCATCATTGGCGCCGTGATCATGTTCAAGGCCACCGTGGTCGAGACCATGGACGGTGACCGGATCGGCAAGTGGGCCTGGAAGCAGATCTTCTTCATCATTGGCGCCAACCTGCTGTTTGGCGTGCTGTTGGCAGGTCTGCCCAGCTTCGGCATTCCGGCCATGGGCCTGATCGTCGCCATCTACGGTCTGGTCTTCGTGGCCAGCCTGGCGGGCAGCCAGTTCAATTTCAAGGAAGTTCTCGTCCTGGCCACAGTGCTGGCTGTGGGCTGTTACGTGGCATTCGTTTGGGCGCTGAAGCTTCAGTTCCCCGTCTGGCCCAGCTTCATCGTGGGTTGATTGGAAAGACTGAACCATGGAATTGATTGAAAACCTATCGACAGGTTTTGGCGTCGCGTTTACGTTCCAGAACCTGATCTACTGCTTCATCGGCTGTCTGCTGGGCACGCTGATCGGCGTGCTGCCCGGCGTGGGCCCTGTGGCCACCATCGCCATGCTGCTGCCTGCCACCTATGCGCTGCCGCCCGTGGCTGCGCTGATCATGCTGGCCGGCATTTACTACGGCGCCCAGTACGGCGGCTCCACCACGGCCATTCTGGTGAATTTGCCGGGCGAGTCATCCTCGGTGGTCACGGTGATCGACGGCTACCAGATGGCGCGCAACGGTCGCGCGGGGCCGGCGCTGGCGGCTGCTGGTATCGGCTCGTTCTTTGCGGGCTGCGTGGGCACGCTGATCCTGGCGGCTTTTGCGCCGCCGCTGACCGAAGTGGCCTTCAAGTTCGGCCCTGCCGAGTACTTCTCGCTGATGGTGCTGGGCCTGATCGGCGCCGTGGTGCTGGCATCGGGCTCGCTGCTCAAGGCCGTGGCCATGATCGTGCTGGGCCTGCTGCTGGGCCTGGTCGGCACTGACGTGAACTCCGGCGTGGCGCGCTACAGCTTCGACATCCCTGAGCTGACCGACGGCATCAACTTCGTGGTGATTGCCATGGGTGTGTTCGGTTACGGTGAAATCATCGCCAACCTGTCCAAGCCCGATGACGAGCGCGAGGTGTTCACAGCCAAGGTGGAAGGCCTGTTCCCCACAGCGCAGGACTTCAAGCGCATGCTGCCCGCCATGATCCGCGGCACGGCCCTGGGCTCGGCCCTGGGCATCTTGCCCGGCGGCGGCGCGCTGCTGTCGGCTTTTGCGGCCTACACCATCGAAAAGAAGACCAAGCTGCACCCCGGTGAAGTGCCTTTCGGCAAAGGCAACATCCGCGGCGTGGCGGCCCCCGAGTCGGCCAACAACGCAGGCTCGCAGACCTCCTTCATTCCGCTGCTGACGCTGGGTATCCCGCCCAATGCCGTGATGGCGCTGATGGTGGGTGCCATGACCATCCACAACATTCAGCCCGGCCCGCAGGTGATGACCAGCAACCCCGAGTTGTTCTGGGGCCTGATTGCCTCGATGTGGATCGGCAACGCCATGCTGGTGATCCTGAATCTGCCGCTGATCGGCATGTGGATCAAGCTGCTCACCGTGCCTTACCGCTGGCTGTTCCCGTCCATCGTGCTGTTCTGCGCGATCGGCGTGTACTCGACCAATAATAACACCTTCGACGTGTGGCTGGTGGGCGCCTTTGGTTTCATTGGCTACCTGTTCTACAAACTGGGCGTGGAGCCGGCGCCGCTGCTGCTGGGCTTCATCCTGGGGCCGATGATGGAAGAGAACCTGCGCCGCGCCCTGCTGCTGTCGCGTGGTGACTGGAGCGTTTTCGTTACGCGCCCCATTTCTGCGGGCCTGCTGGCTGCCGCAGCCCTGCTGCTGGTCATCGTGCTGCTGCCGGCAGTGAGCAAGAAGCGCGAAGAGGCTTTCGTCGAAGACTGACGGCTGGCTCTGCTCACCCCAAGGCGCCCCTTTCGAGGGGCGCTTTTTTGTCCCAGTGCGTCCCAGGCGTCGGGTGCAGTCGGTGCGATGCGGTGGCGCAGGCCTGTACGGCGAGCCAATGGACGGTGTGGTCGCGGCCCGATTACGTGCTTGCCCGCCTGCGCCCCGCCGATGGACGCGCGCACAAGAGGCGCAGAGCCAAAAAAAGCCGCCGGGCATATGCCGGGCGGCTTTTCGGGGCAGGGGCTGGCCGAATTACTTCAGCTTGGCTTCCTTGTACTCGACATGCTTGCGAGCCTTGGGGTCGAACTTGATGATGCTCATCTTCTCGGGCATCGTCTTTTTGTTCTTGGTAGTGGTGTAGAAGTGACCGGTTTCAGCTGTGGAAACCAGCTTGATCTTTTCGCGTCCGCCTTTAGCAGCCATGGTGGTTCTCCTTCAGTGAATCAGGCTTGGCCACGGGCGCGCATGTCTGCGAGCACGGAGTCGATACCGTTCTTGTCGATCAGACGCAGGGCGGCGCTGGAAACACGCAGGCGCACCCAGCGGTTTTCGCTTTCCACCCAGAAACGGCGGTACTGCAGGTTGGGCAGGAAACGACGCTTGGTCTTGTTGTTGGCGTGAGAAACGTTGTTTCCCACCATGGGCTTCTTGCCCGTTACTTCACATACGCGTGCCATCAGGACACTCCGATAGTTGCATCGGCTGCCAGCGGTGAACTCCTGCGCAAGCAGGGCGTGCCGGTCAGCCTCACCTCGCCAGTTTGAACGGGTGGCGGTAACCCGGCTGCCGTGGCCGGCGCGCTGTAAAAATAGGCGCCGTGTTCAGCAAAGCCGCGCATTATAGCCCGGCAATCAAAAAAACCCGCACGCCAACACGTGCGGGGGATTTGCAACAGGTGTTGGCAGATGCCCTTATTCCTGCTGCTCCAGAAAGCGCTGTGCGTCCAGCGCGGCCATGCAGCCCGTGCCTGCGCTGGTGATGGCCTGACGATAGACGTGATCCTGCACGTCGCCAGCGGCGAACACGCCGGGCACGCTGGTTTGCGTGGCAAAGCCTTTCAAGCCACCCTGGGTGACGATGTAGCCGTTTTCCATGGCCAGCTGGCCCTGGAAGATTTCGGTGTTGGGCGCGTGGCCGATGGCGACAAAGCAGCCTTGCAGGGCGATGTCCTCGGTGTGGCCGTCCTGGGTGTGCTTGATTCGGATGCCGGTCACGCCGGATTGGTCGCCCAGCACCTCATGCAGCGTGAAGAAGGTCTTGAGCTCAATCTTGCCCACGGCCACTTTTTCCATCAGTTTGTCGATGAGGATGGGCTCGGCGCGGAACTTGTCGCGGCGGTGCACCAGCGTCACCTTGCGGGCAATGTTGGACAGGTACAGCGCCTCTTCCACGGCAGTGTTGCCACCGCCGATCACGCACACATCCTGATCGCGGTAGAAGAAGCCGTCGCAGGTGGCGCAGGCCGACACGCCTCGGCCCATGAAGGCTTCTTCAGAGGGCAGGCCCAGGTACTTGGCCGATGCGCCTGTGGCGATGATGAGCGAATCGCAGGTGTAAGTGCCGCTGTCGCCCGTGAGGGTGAAGGGGCGCTTGGACAGATCCACCTTGCTGATGTGATCGAACACGATTTGTGTCTTGAAGCGCTCGGCATGCTCCTGAAAGCGCTGCATCAGTTCGGGGCCCTGAACGCCATTCACGTCGGCGGGCCAGTTGTCCACCTCGGTCGTGGTCATCAGCTGGCCGCCCTGTGCCAGACCGGTGATCAGCACAGGGTTGAGATTGGCGCGGGCGGCGTACACGGCGGCGGTGTAGCCTGCCGGGCCGGAGCCGAGGATCATGACTTTGGCGTGTTGGGTAGTGGACATGGCTGGAAAGTGAAGGTTTGTGATGCCGGACAACCGGTATGCCCCGCGCGGGTTCCGGGGGGCGGCCTCAAGTATCAATCGGCACGCTGGGTGTCGTGCGTTGCCGTTTTCAATTCCGGTCATTGTAAGAAGGCATGAATGGCACGGCCCGGGCAGGCCTATCAGCTATCAGTTATGGCGCGCACAGGGCCGACAAAGGCGCCGGGCCGGGGGGCGCCACACAGCTCCAGCGGCGCCTGCCACAGCCTGCGGTGTGCCATTGGCATGGGGTAAGCTTGCGCGCTCTGATTGCCATGACGTATTCCCTCAACACTCTGAACGCATCTTCATCCGGCAGGACGGCGCCGCGCACGGGCGCTGCGCGCTTTGGCCACGAGATCGGCTTGGTGCTGGGCCTGCTAGGCCTGGTGTTCTGGTTGCTGGCTTTGCTCAGCTATTCCGCGCAGGATCCGGCCTGGTCCACCTCCGGGGTGGGCGATGGACAGCGCCTGTCCAACTGGGTTGGCAGGCTGGGCGCCTGGCTGGCCGATGGCAGCTACTTTGCCCTGGGGTTTTCCGTGTGGTGGATGGTGGCTGCGTGCGTCAGCGCCTGGCTGTCGTCGCTGGCGCGCTGGATGCGCGGCGGCGAGCCGGCGCAGGGCCGTGTGTCCGCCGGCGGCGCTTGGCAGCGGCGCGCTCCGTTCTGGGGCGGTCTGGCGCTGCTGATGTGCGCCAGCACGGCGCTGGAGTGGTCGCGGCTGTACCGTTTCGAGGACCTGCTGCCCGGCCATGCGGGCGGCATGCTGGGTTATGTGACGGGCCCGCTGGCCGTTCAATGGCTGGGTTTTACCGGGTCGGGCCTGGCGGGTGTGGTGCTGGTGGTGCTGGGCGCGTCGCTGGTGTTTGGCTTTTCCTGGGGGCAGCTGGCCGAACGCCTGGGCGGGCGCATTGACGCGCTGGTGCAGCGCAGCCGCGCGCACCGCGAGAAGGCCAGGGACGTGGCCGCCGGCCGCCGCGCCGCGCGCGAGCGCGAAGAAGTTCTACAGGAAGAGCGCCACGAAGTCGATGTGCAGCACCCCAAGCCCGTCACCATCATCGAGCCCGTGCTGGCCGATGTGCCGCAGAGCACGCGCGTGGTGAAGGAGCGCCAAAAACCCCTGTTCAGTGAAATGCCCGACAGCCACCTGCCGCAGGTGGGCCTGCTGGATGCGGCCCAGGCCCGTCAGGAAACCGTGTCGCCCGAGACGCTGGAGATGACCAGCCGCCTGATCGAGAAAAAACTGCGCGACTTTGGCGTGGAGGTCACGGTGGTGGCCGCCATGCCCGGCCCGGTGGTCACGCGCTACGAGATCGAGCCCGCCACGGGCGTGAAGGGCTCGCAGATCGTGGGCCTGGCCAAAGACCTGGCGCGCTCTTTGTCGCTGGTGTCGATTCGCGTGGTGGAGACCATCCCCGGCAAAAACTTCATGGCGCTGGAGCTGCCCAACGCCAAGCGCCAGACCATCCGCCTGAGCGAAATCCTGGGCTCGCAGGTCTATCACGACGCCAAGAGCCTGCTGACCATGGGCCTGGGCAAGGACATAGTGGGTGCGCCCGTGGTGGCCGACCTGGCCAAGATGCCGCACGTACTGGTGGCCGGCACCACGGGTTCGGGCAAATCGGTGGGTATCAACGCCATGATCTTGTCGCTGCTCTACAAGGCAGAAGCGCGCGATGTGCGGCTGATGATGATCGACCCCAAGATGCTGGAAATGTCCGTCTATGAGGGCATTCCGCACCTGCTGTGCCCGGTGGTGACCGACATGAAGCAGGCCGCCAACGGCCTGAACTGGTGCGTGGGCGAGATGGAGCGGCGCTACAAGCTCATGAGCAAGCTGGGCGTGCGCAACCTGGCGGGCTACAACGCCAAAATCGACGAGGCCAGGGCACGCGAAGAGTCCATTGCCAACCCTTTCAGCCTGACGCCCGAGCAGCCCGAACCCCTGGACCGCCTGCCGCACATCGTGGTCATCATCGATGAGCTGGCCGACCTGATGATGGTGGTGGGCAAGAAGATTGAAGAGCTGATCGCCCGCCTGGCGCAAAAGGCGCGCGCCGCGGGCATCCACCTGATTTTGGCCACCCAGCGCCCCAGCGTGGACGTGATCACCGGCCTGATCAAGGCCAACATTCCCACGCGCATTGCCTTCTCGGTGGGCAGCAAGATCGACAGCCGCACCATCCTGGACCAGATGGGCGCCGAGGCGCTGCTGGGCATGGGCGACATGCTCTACATGGCCAGCGGCACCGGCCTGCCGATTCGCGTGCACGGTGCGTTTGTATCGGACGATGAAGTGCACCGCGTGGTCAGCTACCTCAAGCAACAAGGCGAGCCCGACTACATCGAAGGTGTGCTGGAAGGCGGCACCGTGGATGGTGACGGTGAGCTGTCAGCAGACGGCGGCGAAGGTGGCGGCGAGAAAGACCCCATGTACGACCAGGCCGTGGAGGTGGTGCTGAAAGACCGCAAACCCACCATCTCCTACGTGCAGCGCAAGCTGCGCATTGGCTACAACCGCTCGGCGCGTCTGCTGGAAGACATGGAGAAAGCCGGTCTCGTCAGCGCCCTGACCAGCAGCGGCCAGCGCGAGGTTTTGGTGCCCGCGCGCAGCGAATAGGAGTCCTGGCTGTGAAGAAAATTATTGCTACTGTATTAATAGCTGCTGGCGCAGGCGCAGCCTGGGCTGATGGGCTGAAAAGCCTTGAGAACTTCATGAAGTCCGCCCACAGCGGCCGGGCCGTTTTTACACAGACAGTGACATCGCCCCCGAAGGACGGTCAGGCCGTGCGCGCCAAGACCAGCAGCGGTACTTTTGAGTTCCAGCGCCCGGGTCGCTTCAGGTTCAGCTACCAAAAACCCTTCGAGCAACTCATCGTGGCAGACGGCACCAGCTTGTGGCTGTTCGACGCGGACCTGAACCAGGTCACCCAGCGCGCCCAGACCCAGGCGCTGGGCAGCACGCCCGCCGCGCTGCTGGCCTCGGCCCCCGACCTGGCCGCGCTGCGCGCTGACTTCGCGCTGGAATCCGTGCCAGACCAGGACGGCCTGCAATGGGTGCAGGCAGTGCCCAAGGCTCGGGACGGTCAGCTCAAGAGCGTGCGTGTGGGCTTTGCGGGCGGCCAGCTTGCGGCACTGGACATCCTGGACAGCTTCGGCCAACGCTCAGCCATACGCTTTACGGGCATGCAGCTCAACCCGGAGCTGCCTGCGGGCACGTTCACGTTCAAGCCGCCGCAAGGGGCGGATGTGCTGCGGCAGTGAATCCTCAGCTTCTTGGGCGGCACATTGATGGGGCGACGGGAGGGAGAGCGCGATGACCCTGGACAACGTGGAGCCACCAGCCGCCAGCGCAGGCCTGACCAGCGCCCAGGCGGCGCAGCGGCTGGCGCAATTCGGCACCAACCAGCTCAAGCCCCGGCGCCAGAATCTGCTGCTGCA
>NZ_JBFWLZ010000024.1:0-46544 GCF_050251835.1 Diaphorobacter sp.
CGATGACCCTGGACAACGTGGAGCCACCAGCCGCCAGCGCAGGCCTGACCAGCGCCCAGGCGGCGCAGCGGCTGGCGCAATTCGGCACCAACCAGCTCAAGCCCCGGCGCCAGAATCTGCTGCTGCAGCTGCTGGCGCGTTTTCGCAACCCGCTGGTGCTGGTTTTGCTGGCGGCCAGTTCCATATCGGCCGCCACTGGCGACGCCACCAGCGCTGCGGTGATCGTGGTGATGGTGCTGCTGTCTGTGGTGCTCGACTTCGTGCAGGAACATCGCGCCGGACAGGCGGCACAAAAGCTGGCCTTGCAGGTCGCGCTCAAGGTGCAGGTGCTGCGCGACGGCCAGCCGCAGGAGCTGCCGGCCGCCGACCTGGTGCCCGGTGACGTGCTGCTGCTGTCGGCGGGTGACTTGATTGCGGCCGATGCGCAGGTGCTGGAGGCCAAGGACTTCTTCGTCAACCAGGCGCTGCTGACGGGCGAACCCTATCCGGTGGAGCGGCACGCAGGCCCCCCGGTGGAGGACGCGGCCTGGGATGCCGAGGCCGACAGCGCCATCTTCATGGGCAGCTCGGTGGTCAGCGGTTCGGCGCGCGCGCTGGTGATGCGCACCGCCAAGCGCACCGCCATCGGCCAGATTGCCACCAGCCTGGAAAAACCGCCGCCGCCCACTGCCTTCGAGATCGGCACGCGCCAGTTCGGGCTGCTCATCATGCGGCTGACGCTGCTGCTGGTGCTGTTCACGCTGCTGGTCAACGTGGCCTTTCACCGGCCGCTGCTCGAATCCTTCCTGTTTGCGGTGGCGCTGGCCGTGGGCCTGACGCCCGAGCTGCTGCCGATGGTGGTGTCGGTCACGCTGGCGCGCGGGGCGATGCGCATGGCAGAGGCGAAGGTGATCGTCAAGCGCCTGACCGCGATCCAGGACATGGGCGCGATGGATGTGCTGTGCACCGACAAGACTGGCACGCTGACCGAGGCGCGCATCCGGCTGGAAAGGCACGTCGATGCGCAGGGCGCCGACAGCGACAGGGTGCTGGAGCTGGCCTACCTGAACAGCTATTTTGAAAGCGGCCTGAAAAGCCCGATGGACGACGCCATCCTGGCGCACCAGCACATCGACGTGTCGGGCTGGACCAAGATCGACGAGGTGCCGTTCGACTTCGAGCGGCGCCGCGTGTCCGTGCTGGTGGAGCGCCGCGACGATCCGGGCAGCGACCGGCTGCTGGTCGTCAAGGGCGCGCCGGAAGACGTGCTGCGCCTGTGCACGCACTATGAAGTTGATAGCTTCTCGCGCTTGCCAGGCGTGGGTCAGCAGCCAAAAACATTCGATGATGCGGCGCGGGCACGGGTCCAGGCGCTGTTCGATCGCCTGGGCGCCGAGGGCTTTCGCGTGCTGGCCGTGGCCTACAAGCGCGAGCCCGAGACGCTGGTCGATGCCGTGGTGGATGACGAGAGCGAGCTGGTGTTCGCCGGCTTCGCTGCCTTTCTTGATCCGCCCAAGGCCAGCGCCAAACCCGCGCTGCAGGCGCTGGCCGCCGCGGGCGTAGCGGTGAAGATCATCACGGGCGACAACGAGCAGGTGGCGCGCCATGTGTTTGCCGAGCTGGGCATCGAGGTCACCGGCGTACTCACCGGCGCCGAGATCGGCGCCATGAACGATGACGCCCTGCGCGCCCGCGTGGAAGACGTCAACCTGTTCGCGCGCGCCAACCCGCAGCAGAAAAATCGCGTGCTGCTGGCTCTGAAGGCGCGTGGCCATGTGGTGGGTTACCTGGGCGACGGCATCAACGACGCGCCTTCTTTGCACACGGCCGACGTCGGCATCTCGGTGGACAGCGCGGTTGACGTGGCCAAGCAGGCCGCCGCCATGATCTTGCTGGAAAACGACCTCAACGTGCTGCATGCCGGCATCCGCGAGGGCCGGCGCACGTTTGGCAACGTGCTGAAGTACATCATGATGGCCACCAGCTCCAACTTCGGCAACATGTTCAGCATGGCCGCAGCCACGCTGTTCCTGCCCTTCCTGCCGATGCTGCCGCTGCAGATTTTGCTCAACAATTTTCTGTATGACCTGTCGGAGCTGCCGCTGCCGCTGGACCATGTGGACGAGGAAGACCTGGTCAGTCCGCGCCGCTGGGATATGGGTTTCATCCGCAACTTCATGATGAGCATCGGCCCGATCAGTTCGGTCTTCGACTTCCTCACCTTCTGGCTGCTGCTGAAGGTGCTCAATGCCGACGAGCGGCTGTTCCACACCGGCTGGTTCGTCGAGTCGCTGGCCACGCAGGTGCTGGTGATCTTCGTCATTCGCACGCGCGGCAGCCCCTTCCAGAGCCGGCCGCATCCTGCCTTATTGCTGACGTCGCTCGCCATCGTGGGCCTGGCGATGGTTCTGCCGTTCACCCCGCTGGCGACTGTGCTGGGCTTTGAGCCGCTGCCGCCCGCATTTTTTGGTCTGCTGGCCGGGCTGATGGTGGTCTATCTGACCCTGGTTGAAGTCATCAAGCGCTGGTTCTACCGCCGTCTGTCGGGCCATCGCGCACGGGCCGCAAGCGTCGGGCCTCTGGCGCACTGATCATTTTTGATAGCTGCTCGCGCAAGGTGGAAGGGCGTTAGGGCCTGATTTTGCCCGGGTTGATCGAGGAGAACGGTTTGGCCGCTACCATCGGCGTCTGCTCCCCATGCCAACCGTGAAGCCCTTGCACTCCGCCCACCAACCCCTGGCTGAACGCCTGCGCCCGCGCACCTTGGCCGAGGTGATCGGCCAGCAGCATGTGCTGGGGCCGGGCATGCCGCTGCGGCTGGCGTTTGAATCGGGGCGCCCGCACAGCTGCATCCTGTGGGGGCCGCCGGGCGTGGGCAAGACCACCATTGCGCGCCTGATGGCCGATGCGTTCGATGCGCAGTTCATCAGCATCAGCGCCGTGCTGGGCGGCGTCAAAGACATCCGTGACGCGGTGCAGCTGGCAGAAAACGCCCGCGGCGGGCTGCACGCGGGGCCGCAGGGCTCGCTGATCCAGGAGCCGCAGCGCACCATCGTGTTCGTCGATGAGGTGCACCGCTTCAACAAGAGCCAGCAGGACGCCTTCTTGCCGCACGTCGAAAGCGGGCTGTTCACCTTCATTGGCGCCACCACCGAGAACCCGTCGTTCGAGGTCAATTCCGCCCTGCTGTCGCGCGCCGCGGTATATGTGCTGCAACCGCTGTCCATCGACGAGCTAAAGCAAATTGTGGCTCTGGCCCAGGCGGAACAAGCGCTGCCAGCTATCGAAAATATAGCTATTGACCGGCTGGTGGCCTATGCCGATGGCGATGCGCGGCGCCTGCTCAACACGCTGGAGACCCTGGCCATGGCGGCCGCGCAGGACAAGCTGCCCGAGATCACCGACGCCTGGGTGATCAAGGTGCTGGGCGAACGCATGCGCCGCTACGACAAGGGCGGCGAGCAGTTCTACGACACCATCAGCGCGCTGCACAAGTCGGTGCGCGGCTCCGACCCCGACGCCGCGCTGTACTGGCTGGTGCGCATGCTCGACGGCGGGGCCGACCCGCGCTACATGGCGCGGCGCATCGTGCGCATGGCCTGGGAGGACATTGGCCTGGCCGACCCGCGCGCCATGCAGATCGCCAACGAGGCCGCGCAGACCTACGAGCGCCTGGGCTCGCCCGAGGGCGAGCTGGCCCTGGCGCAGGCCGTCATCTACCTGGCCGTGGCGCCCAAGAGCAACGCGGGTTACATGGCCTACAACAAGGCCCGCGCCTTCGTCAAGCAAGACAGCACGCGGCCCGTGCCGCTGCACCTGCGCAACGCGCCCACGCAGCTGATGAAGCAGCTGGACTACGGCCGCGACTACCGCTACGCGCACGACGAGGAGGGCGGCTTTGCCGCCGGTGAAACCTATCTGCCCGACGGCATGGAGCCGCCGGGCTTTTACGCGCCCGTGCCGCGCGGGCTGGAGATCAAGATCGGCCAGAAGCTGCAGGAGCTGCGCGCGCGCAATGCGGCGGCGGCCGATCCGCCGCAGCGCGATTGACCCGGCAAGCACACCTTGCAAGCAAGGGAAAACACCGTCCGAACGCTGGTTCGGCGCCGCACATCCCGTGACAAAATTCTTGCACCAAACCCGCGCAGGCCTTTGACTGGCGGGTTTTTTGCTGGTTGACCGACAGGCGCGCAAAGCAGCACCGATGGGCGGTGCCTTGCCAGGGCGCCCGTGGCACGACAAAGGACCTGATTTATGGACATCTTGCTGCAGCAGATCATCAATGGTCTGGTTCTGGGCAGCATGTACGCCTTGATAGCCCTGGGCTACACCATGGTGTACGGCATCATCCAGCTGATCAACTTTGCGCATGGCGAGGTGCTGATGGTGGGGGCGCTTACCAGTTGGAGCTGCATTGGCCTGATGCAGCAGGCCATGCCCGGTGCGCCCGGCTGGGCCATTTTGCTGCTGGCCACCTTGATTGCCTGCGTGGTGGCGGCGGCGCTTAACTTCACCATCGAAAAGATCGCCTACCGGCCGCTGCGCAACAGCCCACGCCTGGCGCCGTTGATTACCGCCATCGGCATGTCCATCCTGCTGCAGGCGCTGGCAATGATCATCTGGAAGCCCAACTACAAGCCCTATCCCACGCTGCTGCCCTCGGCGCCGCTGCAGGTGGGCGGCGCGGTCATCACCACCACGCAACTGCTGATTCTGGGCGTGACGGTGGTGGCGCTGGCCGCCATGGTGTACCTGGTCAACTACACGCGGCTGGGCCGGGCCATGCGCGCCACGGCCGAGAACCCGCGCGTGGCAGCGCTGATGGGCGTCAAGCCCGACATGGTCATCTCGGCCACCTTCATCATCGGCGCGGTGCTGGCGGCCATTGCCGGCATCATGTGGGCGTCCAACTACGGCACGGCGCAGCACACCATGGGTTTTTTGCCGGGACTCAAGGCGTTCACCGCGGCGGTGTTTGGCGGCATTGGCAACCTGGCGGGCGCGGTGGTGGGCGGCCTGCTGCTGGGGCTGATCGAGGCGATTGGCTCGGGGTACATCGGCACTCTCACGGGCGGGGTGCTGGGCAGCCACTACACCGACATCTTCGCCTTCATCGTGCTCATCATCATCCTGACGCTGCGCCCCTCGGGCCTGCTGGGTGAGCGCGTGGCCGACCGCGCCTGAGGAGCCAGCAGCCATGAAGAACAACAAAATCCAGTGGATTCTTGGCGCCATCGCGCTGCTGGTGCTGCCCCTGGTGCTGCAGTATTTCGGCAACGCCTGGGTGCGCATTGCCGACCTGGCGCTGCTGTACGTGATGCTGGCCCTGGGCCTGAACATCGTGGTGGGCTACGCGGGCCTGCTGGATCTGGGCTATGTGGCGTTTTATGCCGTGGGCGCCTACATGTTCGGCCTGCTGGCATCGCCGCACCTGGCGGACAACTTTGCCTGGTTTGCCGCGCAGTTCCCCGATGGGCTGCACCTGTCGCTGTGGCTGGTGATACCGCTGGCCCTGGTGCTGGCGGCGGCCACGGGGGTGCTGCTGGGCATTCCGGTGCTCAAGCTGCGTGGGGACTACCTGGCCATCGTCACGCTGGGCTTTGGCGAGATCATCCGCATCTTTCTGAACAACCTGGATCATCCGGTCAACATCACCAACGGCCCCAAGGGCCTGGGGCAGATTGATTCGGTCAAGATTTTTGGGCTGGACCTGGGCAGGCGGCTGGAGCTTTTGGGCTACGACATCAACTCCGTCACGCTCTACTACTACCTGTTTCTGGCGCTGGTGCTGGTGACCGTTGTGGTGTGCTACCGGCTGCAAGACTCGCGCATCGGCCGCGCATGGATGGCCATTCGCGAGGACGAAATCGCCGCCAAGGCCATGGGCATCAACACGCGCAACATGAAGCTGCTGGCCTTTGGCATGGGCGCGTCGTTTGGCGGCGTGGCGGGGGCGATGTTTGGCGCCTTCCAGGGCTTTGTGTCGCCCGAGTCGTTCAGCCTGATGGAGTCGGTGATGATCGTCGCCATGGTGGTGCTGGGCGGCATTGGCCACATTCCTGGCGTGATTTTGGGCGCGGTGCTGCTGTCCGCACTGCCCGAGGTGCTGCGCTATGTGGCCGGCCCGCTGCAGGCCATGACCGACGGGCGGCTGGACGCATCCATCCTGCGCCAGCTGCTGATTGCGCTGGCCATGATCACCGTCATGCTGCTGCGCCCGCGGGGGCTGTGGCCCGCGCCCGAGCATGGCAAGAGCCTGGCCCGCAAGTCCTGAAGCTTGTGGCAAAAACCGGCAAAGCAAACACATGGCAGACACAAGCGACCAGGCACGCAACACCGCAGACGACGGCAATCCGGTGGTGCTGAAAGTGGCCGGCATTTCCAAGCGTTTTGGCGGTCTGCAGGCGCTGGCGGACGTCGGCATCACCATCCGGCGCGGCCAGATTTACGGCCTGATAGGCCCCAACGGCGCGGGCAAGACGACGTTCTTCAACGTCATCACCGGCCTATACACGCCCGATACGGGCAGCTTTGAGTTGGCGGGCCGGCCCTACGAGCCCAAGGCAGTGCACCTGGTGGCCAGGGCGGGCATTGCGCGCACCTTCCAGAACATTCGCCTGTTTGCCGACATGACGGCGCTGGAGAACGTGATGGTCGGGCGGCATGTGCGCACGCGCTCCGGCCTGCTGGGTGCCATCTTGCGCACCCCAAGCTTCAAGGCAGAAGAGGCGGCCATTGCCCGGCGCGCCCAAGAGCTGCTGGACTACGTGGGCATCGGCAAGTTGGCCGACTACAAGGCGCGCACGCTGAGCTATGGCGACCAGCGCCGCCTGGAGATTGCCCGGGCGCTGGCCACCGACCCGCAGCTGATCGCCCTGGACGAGCCCGCCGCCGGCATGAACGCCACCGAAAAGGTGCAGCTGCGCGCGCTGATCGACCGCATCCGCAACGACGGCCGCACCATCTTGCTGATCGAGCACGACGTGAAGCTGGTGATGGGCCTGTGCGACCGCGTCACGGTGCTGGACTACGGC
The DNA here is from genome assembly GCF_050251835.1 of Diaphorobacter sp. Taxonomy (NCBI): domain Bacteria; kingdom Pseudomonadati; phylum Pseudomonadota; class Betaproteobacteria; order Burkholderiales; family Comamonadaceae; genus Diaphorobacter; species Diaphorobacter sp. Next base: position 7,014 of record NZ_JBFWLZ010000024.1, read on the forward strand.
AAGCAGATTGCCGAGGGCGCGCCCGCCGACGTGCAGAAAAACGACAAAGTGATCGAGGCCTACCTGGGCACCGGTGGGCACTGAGGGATGCGAGCAATGGTCGAAGAAAACAAACCCGTTTTGCTGCAGGTCAGGGGCCTGAAGGTGGCCTACGGTGGCATCCAGGCCGTCAAGGGTGTGGACTTTGAAGTGCGCGAGGGCGAGCTGGTGTCGCTGATCGGCTCCAACGGCGCCGGCAAGACCACCACCATGAAGGCCATCACCGGCACGCTGGGCATGAACGACGGCGACATCGAATACCTGGGGCGCAGCATTCGGGGCAAGGGCGCGTGGGACCTGGTCAGGCAGGGCCTGGTGATGGTGCCCGAGGGACGCGGCGTGTTCGCGCGCATGACCATCACCGAAAACCTGCTGATGGGCGCCTACACGCGCCGCGACAAGGCGGGCATTGCCGCCGACATCGAAAAAATGTTCACCATCTTTCCGCGCCTGCGCGAGCGCAAGGATCAGCTGGCAGGCACCATGTCGGGCGGCGAGCAGCAAATGCTGGCCATGGGCCGCGCGCTGATGAGCCAGCCCAGGGTGCTGCTGCTCGACGAGCCCTCCATGGGCCTGTCGCCCATCATGGTGGACAAAATTTTTGAAGTAGTGCGCGATGTGTATGCGCTGGGCGTGACCATCGTGCTGGTGGAGCAAAACGCCAGCCGGGCCCTTGCCATTGCCGACCGCGGCTACGTGATGGAGTCGGGCCTGATCACCATGACCGGCGCGGGCCAGGAGCTGCTGCACGACCCGCGCGTGCGCGCTGCCTACCTGGGTGAGTGAGGCTGGGCGAGTGAGGGTATTCAGCGCTGCAGTGCTTTGTTTTTCATAGCTGCTCGCGCTTGTTGCATATGCGCTAGAGTGCGATTTGGCTTGTAAACAGTATTGATGCGCCATGCACACCCTGCAGTCCCTGCCCATTCCCCTGCAAACCATCTTGCTGCTGGTGGCCAGCAATGTCTTCATGACCTTTGCCTGGTACGGCCACCTGAAGAACCTGGCCACCGCGCCCTGGTACGTGGCGGCGCTGGTCAGCTGGGGCATTGCGCTGTTCGAATACCTGTTGCAGGTGCCGGCCAACCGCATCGGCCACACGCAGTTCAGCCTGGGGCAGCTCAAGATCATGCAGGAGGTGATCACGCTGACGGTGTTTGTGCCCTTTGCGGTGTTCTACATGAACGAGCCGCTGAAGTGGGACTACCTGTGGGCGGGGCTGTGTCTGGTGGGTGCGGTGTATTTCATCTTTCGTAGCGCCTGATGGTCGCTGCGAAAATTGCTATTAAATAAAGAGCTTTCAGCGCTTGATTCATAAGCGCTACAGGCACTTTTTATTGTGAAATTTTGCGCGCTTCCTCGATCTGGTATTCAAAGTAGCGCTGGAAGCTGAAGGCAATGCTGGCCATTAGCACCGTGGTGCCCACCAGCAGCGACAAGCCGATGGCAAACACCGTGAACCAGTGGGTGCGCCCCGGCGGCGCGTCGGGCGCGGCAGCGGGGTTGAAGCGCGCGTTCCATTTCTCGGCAGGCATCAGCCCGTACACGATGGCGCGCAGCGCGCAGCCCGCGATGGTGAAGCCCAGCAGCGGAATCAGCGCCCAACTGAGCTGGTCGTCCTGCCCCCACTGCTGCACGCGCTGCAGGCCGTACACCCCCAGCGCCGTGGGCACTGGCAGCAGCCAGCCGGGCAGGTCGCCCAGGCCATGCAGGTAAAAGCGGTGCAGTCCCAGGGGGCCGCCCACAAAGGCGAGCCAGGCGGCGATGGTCTTGTTCTTCATGTACGGTGATTATTGGCGCGGCGTGATCAGGAGGCTTCGGGGGCGGTGCTGTCGCCCGCGCCCAGGGGCTTTTGCATCAGCACGATGTCGCGCCAGGCGCCGAACTTCCAGCCCACCGAGCGCATCACGCCCGCTTCGGTAAAGCCCGCGGCGCGGTGCAGCCCGATGGAGCCGGCATTGGCTGAGTCGCCAATCACCGCCAGCAGCTGGCGCACCCCCGCGGCCTCGGCCTGCGCGGCCAGGGCATCGAGCAGCAGGCGGCCCAGACCCTGGCCGCGCAAGTCGTCGGCCACGTAGATCGAGTCTTCGGCTGAAAAACGATAGGCCGGGCGCGGCTTGAACCAGTTGCAGTAGGCAAAGCCCAGCACCCGCCCCGCGTCTTCGGCCACCAGGTAGGGCAGCCCCTTGGCCAGCACGTCGGCGCGGCGCGCCGCCATGTCCTGCGCCGTGGGTGGGTCGATCTCGAAGGTGCCCGTGCCGTGCAGCACGTGGTGGGCGTAGATGGCGGTAATGGCGGTGACGTCGTCGTCCCGGCTGGCGCGGATGGTGGGCATTTTTTGCGTTGTGGATATAATCGCGGGCTTTGCAGCGTGTCGCTGGCCGGGTGGCCAAGTCGCGTGTCTCAAACGCCGCAAAAACTCGTGCAGCCCGTGCTGCTCACCACCCGAAGGATTCATTATGGTCGTCATTCGACTCTCCCGCGGCGGCTCCAAGGGCCGTCCGTTTTTCAACATCGTTGTCGCCGACAAGCGCGTGCGCCGCGACGGCCGCTTCATCGAGCGCCTGGGTTTCTACAACCCTTCCGCCAAGGGCGGTGAGGAAGGCCTGCGCATCGCCCAGGATCGCCTGACCTACTGGACGGGCGTGGGCGCGCAACCCTCTCCCACCGTGGAGCGTCTGATCAAGCAAGCCGCCAAGCAGCTGGCTGCCTGATTTTTTCGCAGTCCCTCTAAGGGCGGGCTCCGTTGGTAAAACTGACGGAACCCGCCTTTTTTATTTGTCGCCAACCCGTTTTATTGCCGCCATGCCCCAGCTGCCCGTTCTGGAACCCGCACAACTGCCCGACGACGCCGTGGAGGTAGGCCGCATCACCGATGCCTGGGGCGTGAAGGGCTGGTTCAAGGTGCTGCCCTACAGCAACGACCCCGAGGCGCTGCTGGCCGCCAAATCCTGGCTGCTGCAGCCCGCGGAAAAGGGTGGCAAGAGCTTTTTTGCCGGCACCGTGCAGCTGCCCATCCGCCAGGCGCGCACGCATTCCGACTCCGTCGTGGCCTGGGCGCAGGGTGTGGACGACCGGGACGCTGCCGAGGCGCTGCGCGGCGCGCGCATCTTCGTCTCGCGTGCTGCCTTTCCGGCCGCGGGTGATGACGAGTATTACTGGGTGGACCTGATCGGCCTGGCCGTGGTCAACCGCGAGGGCGTGGTGCTGGGCACGGTGCGCGACCTGCTGCCCACCGGGCCGCAAACCACGCTGGTGCTGACCTACGAGCACGAGGGCAAATCGCACGAGCGCATGATTCCCTTCGTGTCCGCCTATGTGGACAAGGTGGATCTGGCCGGGCGCTGCATCACCGTGGACTGGCAGCCCGACTACTGAGCCAATCGATCCACGCCATGCGTTTTGACGTCATCACCCTGTTTCCCGAGCTGTTCGGGCCGTTTCTTGCCAGCGGCGTGACGCGGCGCGCCTACGCGTCGGGCCAGGTGCAGGTGCGGCTGTGGAACCCACGCGACCATGCTGACGGCAACTACCGCCGCGTGGATGACCGCCCGTTTGGCGGCGGCCCGGGCATGGTCATGATGGCCGAACCCCTGTCGCGCTGCCTGGCGGCCATCCGCGCCGACCGCGCCGAGGCGGAGGGCGCCCAGGCACCGCTGGTGCTGTTCTCCCCGATTGGTCAGCGCCTGGATCACGCGGCCGTGCAGGGATGGTCTGCGGGCGCGGGCGCCGTGTTGCTGTGCGGGCGCTACGAAGGCGTGGATCAGCGCTTCATCGACGCCCATGTCGATGTGCAGATCAGCCTGGGCGACTTTGTGCTTTCGGGCGGCGAGATCGCGGCCATGGCGCTGCTGGATGCCGTGGCGCGCCTGCAGCCGGGCGTGCTGCATGACGAGGGTAGCCATCAGCTGGACAGTTTCAACCCCGCGCTGGACGGCCTGCTGGACTGCCCGCACTACACCCGGCCAGAGGAGTGGGCGGGCCGCGCCGTGCCCGCGCCGCTGCTGTCGGGCCACCATGCGCACATCGAGCGCTGGCGGCGCGATCAGCGCCTTTTGATCACCGCGCGCCACCGTCCGGATTTGCTGCAGGCTGCGCGCGAGCGCGGGCAGCTCACGCGCGCGGACGAGGCGGTTTTGGCGCAAAACCAAGCCGCGCTATAATCGCGGGCTTTTCGATCCTCTGGCCGGCCGCTATGAGCCATAGTCCTTCATAGCCACAAGGCGCCAATAGGGGCGCCAAGCCAATTCTGGCGCGGACACGATCGTTGGAAAACTAGCCATGAACCTGATTCAGATTCTCGAGCAGGAAGAAATCGCCCGCTTGAACAAGACCATTCCTGCATTTGCGCCCGGCGACACCGTCATCGTCAGCGTGAACGTGGTGGAAGGCACCCGCAAGCGTGTGCAGGCCTACGAAGGCGTGGTGATCGCCAAGCGCAACCGCGGCCTGAACAGCGGCTTCACGGTGCGCAAGATCTCCAGTGGCGAAGGCGTGGAGCGCACGTTCCAGACCTACAGCCCGCTGATCGCCGGCATCGAAGTCAAGCGCCGTGGCGACGTGCGCCGTGCCAAGCTGTATTACCTGCGCGAGCGCAGCGGCAAGTCGGCACGTATCAAGGAAAAGCTGCCGTCCCGCATCAAGCCCGCTGCCACCGCCGCGTAAATCCCGCAGCGTCGGCATCTGTGCCATCGAGCCGCTACAGTGCGAAAGCCTGTGGCGGCTTTTTTGTTTCCGCTTCATCGCCAGAGAACCCGCCGTGAACTCCCCACGCCCTCGCTCCGAAGACGCTGCGCCAGTCATGCCGGCACTGTCCGCACTGCCTCATTTCGACCCGCGCGACGTGCCGCTGGTGGGGGTGGATGACCATCTGCCCGCAGTGCCGGCGCAAGCCCAGACGCCCGAGGCGTTGCGCCAGCGCTTTGCCGCGCCGCCGCCCTGGGTGCCCGAGGTGCAACGCGAGCGCAAGTTCATGGAGCGCGAGCCCGCACTGGCTGCGGTGCTGGTGCCGATCGTGCTGCGCGAGCGGCCCACGGTGCTGCTTACAGAGCGCACGGCGCACTTGTCCACCCATTCCGGACAGGTGGCCTTCCCGGGCGGGCGCAGCGACCCCGAAGACCGCGACGCGGCCGCTACCGCACTGCGCGAGGCACAGGAAGAGGTGGGCCTGGAGTCCGCCCGCGTCGAGGTGCTGGGCAGCTTGTCCACCTACATCACGGGCAGCGCTTTTGTCGTCACGCCAGTGGTGGCGCTGGTGCGACCAGGTTTTACGCTCCAGCCCAATCCGCATGAGGTGGCTGACGTGTTCGAGGTGCCGCTGGACTTCTTGCTCAACCCTGCACACCACCAGCGCCATGCGCTGCAGTGGCAGGGGCTGCGGCGCGAGTGGTTCGCCATGCCCTACCAGGACGGTGCCAGGACGCGCTACATCTGGGGCGCCACCGCAGGCATGCTGCGCAACTTCTATCGTTTCCTGATGGCCTGAAGGGCCTTCTGGTGGCGGGCTGGCGCGGGGTCACAGCATGTGCACAAGCGCGTCAACAGGCGCCAGTATGATTGCCGCATGAGTTTCTTTGCCATCCTGTTCGCTTTGCTGATCGAGCAGGCACGCCCCCTTGCCCGCAGCAATCCCATCCACGAAGGTTTGCGTGCCTGGGCGCTGTCGGTCGGCCGCAATTTCGACGCGGGCCAGGCGCACCACGGCTGGGTGGCCTGGAGCATGGGAGTGCTGGTGCCGCCGCTGGTGGTGCTGGGGGTGCATTGGGCGCTTTTCTATTTTTTGGGCTGGCCGCTTGCGTTGCTGTGGAACGTGGCGGTGCTCTACGTGACGCTGGGCTTTCGCCAATTCAGCTACCACTTCACCGGCATACGTGACGCGCTGGAAGAGGGCGACGCCGCCGATGCTCGTGCCCGCCTGGCGCAATGGAAGCAGGTGGACGCCAGCGAGCTGCCGCGCAGCGAGATCGTGCGCCACGTCATCGAGCATTCGGTGATCGCGGCGCACCGCCATGTGTTTGGCGTGCTGGCATGGTTTTCCATCCTTGCCGCGCTGGGGCTGGGGCCCACCGGGGCGGTGCTGTACCGGATGGCAGAGTTTGCGTCGCGCCACTGGAGTGCGCGCGTCGGCGCAGCCACGACGCATCCGCCCAGCGCGTCGCTGCAGCAGGCGTCAGCCCAGGCATGGATGGTGATCGACTGGCTGCCCGCGCGGCTGACGGCGCTGTGTTTCGCGGTGGTGGGCAGCTTCGAGGAAGCCATCGAAGGCTGGCGTTTTCATGCTCAGCGCTTTCCCAACGACAACGACGGTGTGGTGCTGGCAGCCACGTCCGGGGCCATCAATGTTCGTCTGGGTGGCGAGGCGCTGCGCAGCCGTGCCGGGGCGCCGGTGCAGCCGGGTTTCGAGGCCGATGCCGAGATCGGCGACAGCGACTTCACCCCCGGCCGCGAGCCCGAGGTGGGCCACCTGCGAAGCGTGGTGGGTCTGGTCTGGCGGTCGGTGGTGGTGTGGATGCTGTTGCTGGCGCTGCTCACCTTTGCACGGTTGCTGGGGTGACAGCTGCCCGCGCCTGTGCCTGGCGCATGCAGGCAGTGGCCGGGCTGCCGGGGTTGCAAAGATCCCGAACAAGCGGTCAATACGGGCTTTGGCTCAGCTCTGCAAACAGCTCGCCATAGATGCGGTGGCGCTGTGGGCTGATGGCCTCTGCGTCCCGTCCTTCGCGCACCTGCGCCATCACGGCGCAGCCGGGTTCGTGCAGGTGGGTGCAGTTGTAGAAGCGGCAGCCGCCCGCATGCGCGGCAATGTCGGGCATGTGGCGCGCCAGATCGGGCGGGGCGATGTGACGCAGGCCAAACTCTTGAAAACCGGGGGAGTCAATCAGCGCCGTGGTGCGCTGTGCGTCAATCCAGTACAGCGTGGTGGTGGTGGTGGTGTGCCGGCCTGAGTTGAGTGCCTGCGAGATCTCTCCCGTCTGCACTGCAGCGCCGGGCACCAGCAGGTTGACCAGCGTGCTTTTGCCCGAGCCCGAGGGGCCTAGCACCAGCGTGGTCTTGCCCGCCAGCAGCGGCATCAGCACATCGCGATCCACTGCGCCCGATTCGGTCAGCGACAGCGGCAGCACCCGGTAGTGGTGCCGCGTGTCTTGCTCCCCGCCCATGTGCCGGTAGGGCCACAGACGCTCCCAGGCGCGGGCGAAGGGCTCGACCAGGTCGCTTTTGTTGAGTGCGATCAGCGGCGTGATGTGCGCGGCCTCGGCGGCAATGAGGGCGCGCGCAAGCTGGCTTTCGGAGAATACGGGCTCGGCCGCTATCAGGATCAGCACCTGATCCAGGTTGGCCGCAAATGATTTGGTGCGCACCTCGTCCTGGCGGTACAGCAGGTTGCGCCGCTCCAGCACCCGCTCGATGGTGCCTTCGTCGCCCTGTCCTCGGCCCTGGCCGGGCGCGGCGGGCTGCCACAGCACGCGGTCGCCCACGACGGCCTGGCTTTTCTTGCCGCGGGGGTGGCAGATGCGGCGCTCGCCACCCGGGCTTTCGACCACGCAATGGCGGCCGTGGCTGGCGACCACCAGGCCTTCGAGGTGTGCTGGGGGGGGGCTCATGGGGTTCTCAGTCGGCCAGCAACGCGTCGATACGCGCGGCGCAGTCGATGTCGGTGGCAGAAATGCCACCCACGTCGTGCGTGTTCAGGCGCACCACACAGCGGTTGTAATGCACCGATAGATCGGGGTGGTGGTCTTGCGTGTGCGCAATGAAGGCCACGGCGTTCACAAACGCAATCGTCTCGTGGTAGTTGGCAAAGCGGAAGGTCTTCTCCAGGGCCAGTTCGGCACCATCCCCGGACAGTTGCCAATCTTGAAGATCGACCATTTTTGCTACGATTTCTGTAGCTTTCAGCGCGCGGCGGGTATGGGCTGACCAGTCTTTTTTTATCAACATTGAGCTCATGGCTGCAAGGCTGCGGGCAGGCGCGCCAGGCGCTCCGTGGCAGGCGGGTGGGAGTAGTAGAACCTGGCGTACACCGGATCAGGCGTCAGCGTGGAGGCGTTGTCCTCGTAGAGCTTGAGCAGTGCAGATGCCAGGTCGGCGCCACTGCTCTGGGTGGCCGCGTAGGCGTCGGCCTGAAACTCGTGGCGGCGCGAAATCTGCGCCAGCAGCGGCGTGACAAACACTGTGAATACCGGTGCCGCCAGCAAAAACAGCAGCAGCGCCAGCGCGTCGTTGGGCGCGCCACCCGGCAGGCCGGGCAGCATCAGGTTGGGCTGCACGCCCAGCCCCGTGTAGAACCAGGCGCGCGCGGAAAGCCAGCCCAGCAGCGCGAAGCCTGTCAGGCTGATGGCGAACATGCCGATCAGGCGGCGCGTGATGTGCTTGTGCTTGAAGTGGCCCAGCTCATGCGCCAGTACGGCTTCGACCTCACCCGGCGATAGCTGCTTGAGCAGCGTGTCATAGAAAACCACGCGCTTGGCGGCGCCAAACCCTGTGAAGTAGGCGTTGGCATGCGCGCTGCGGCGGCTGCCATCCATCACAAAAAGCCCCTTGGCCGCAAAGCCGCAGCGCTGCATCAGTGCCGTGACGCGCGCCTTCAGAGACTCGTCCTGCAGCGGTTGAAACTTGTTGAACAGTGGCGCAATGAATAGCGGAAACACTACCATCAGCAACAGATTGAAGCCCATCCAGGTGCCCCAGGCCCACAGCCACCACAGCGGCCCCGCTGTGCCCATCAGCCAGAGGACGAGCGCCGCCATTGGCAGGCCGATAACGGCGCCCAGCAGCGTGGACTTGAACAGGTCTGCCAGCCAAAGGCGCAGCGTCATCTGGTTGAAGCCAAAGCGCTGTTCGATCACGAAGGTCTGGTACAGCGCGACCGGCAGGTCGATGGAGCCGCCAATCAGCGCAAAGCAGGCCAGCAGCGCCAACTGCTGCACCATGCCGCCGCCCAGCCAGTCCAGCAGCGCCTGGTTGAGTGCATCCAGCCCACCCAGCAGCGTCCAGCCCAGCACCACGGCGGTGGTCAGTGCCATCTCCAGCAGGCCAAAGCGTGCCTTGGCAATGGTGTAGTCGGCAGCCTTCTGGTGCGCGGCCAGCGGGATGCGGTGGGTGAAGGCCGCGGGCACGACGCCGCGATGCCGGGCCACGTGGCGCACCTGGCGCGAGACCAGCCACAGGCGTAGCGCCAGTCCCGCCAGCAGCAGGGCGGCAAAGACCAGCGTCGTCAGGGTGGAGGGTGCGAGAAAAGAGGCGTTGGTGGGAGGCATGAGCGCGGGAGTTTAGGCCATCGGCGACAATTGCCTGCATGTCTGATACCGCCAACCCTGCTGCCAACCCCACTGCCGCCGTCCTTGCCAAATCTGACCAGAACCTTGTCTGGCTGGACTGTGAAATGAGCGGCCTCAACCCCGAAACCGAACGCCTGCTGGAGATCGCCGTGGTCGTCACCAGCGCTGACCTGACGCAACGTGTGGAGGGGCCGGTCTTTGCCATCCATCAAGCCGACGCCGTTCTGAATGCCATGGATGCCTGGAACAAAGGCACGCACGGGCGCAGCGGCCTGATCGAGAAGGTGCGCGCCTCTACCATCACCGAGGCCGATGCCGAGCGCGAACTGCTCGCCTTCCTCAAGAAATATGTGCCCAAAGGCGTGGTGCCCATGTGCGGCAACAGCATCGGGCAGGATCGGCGCTTTCTGGTCAAGTACATGCCCAAGCTGGAGGCGTACTTTCACTACCGCAACGTGGACGTGAGCACCCTCAAGGAACTGGCCAAACGCTGGAAGCCCGACGCCTACAACTCTTTCAAAAAAGCGCAGCGCCACACGGCCCTGGCCGATGTGCACGAGTCCATCGACGAGTTGCAGCATTACCGCACCCATCTGCTGGCGGTGTAACGCTACTTTCATAATTGTTTGCGGGAAAACCCGGAACGTGTGATAATCGCCGGCTTGCGTTAACACGATCAGCAAGCCCACGCAATTTCAAGCACGGGCTGCCCGCATAGCGCAATATTTGCGCATCTCCCTTCTCACACTGGGCTGCAAGCCACTCATAAAACAGCTTTTGCTGTTTTGGTGTCTGCATCAATAGCCCACCCGCCCGGCCCCTTTGCCGGCGCAGGTTTCGTTAGATGGTTGATGTTTTGATGAACCACTGACGAAGCCGCCGCGGATTGCATCCGCGCGCTTCCACATACGACATGACAGATACCATGCACCTGCAGGGCGAAATCGCGCCTGCACAATCCTCTATGGCCGCTTCATTTGAGGCGCCTGATTCCGGCCCCGTTTCCGGGTCTGTTTCCACTCCCGCCGCCGCTGCGCCTGCCTTGCCGGCAGGTTTCATCGAGCTGGGCCTGGCGCCCGAACTGGTGCAGGCTGTGGCCGACCTGGGCTACACCGAGCCCACGCAGGTGCAGACCCGCGCCATTCCGCTGGCCATGGGCTCGGGCGAAGACGCCCAGTTCATCGACCTGATGGTGTCCAGCCAGACGGGTAGCGGCAAGACCGCCGCCTTTTTGCTGCCCGTGCTGCATACGCTGGTTCGCCAGCAGGCCGAGGCTGAAGCCGCCGAACGCGCCGCATTCGAGCGCGCCGCAGCCGACGCCGCCGCGCGCGGCGAGGCAGCCCCCAAGCGTGCCAAGCGCAAGAACCCCCTGCAGCCGCGCAACTTCAAGGCGGCCACGCCCGGCGCGCTGATTCTGTGCCCCACGCGCGAGCTGGCCCAGCAGGTGGCGCAAGACGCCATCGGGCTGGTCAAGCACTGCAAGGGCCTGCGTATCGCCAACGTGGTGGGTGGCATTCCTTACCAGCTGCAGATTGCCAAGCTGCAAAACGCCAACCTGGTGGTGGCCACGCCGGGCCGCCTGCTGGACTTGCAGCGCTCCATGCAGATCAAGCTCGATCAGGTGCAGTTTCTGGTGGTGGACGAGGCCGATCGCATGCTCGACCTGGGCTTCTCCGACGACCTGGCCGAGATCAACCAGCTCACCGCTCAGCGCAAGCAGACCATGATGTTCAGCGCCACGTTCGCGCCGCGCATCCAGCAGCTGGCCATGCGCGTGATGCACGACGGTGGCGCCTCGGTCAAGAAAATCCAGATCGACTCGCCCCAGGAAAAGCACGCCAACATCAAGCAGATGCTGTACTGGGCCGACAACGCCCAGCACAAGCGCAAGCTGCTGGACCACTGGCTGCGCGACACCTCCATCGACCAGGCCATCGTGTTCGCCAGCACCCAGGTGGAGTGCGACGGGCTGGCCAACGACCTGCAGCAAGAGGGCTTTTCTGCCGTCGCGCTGCACGGCGCCCTGAGCCAGGGTCTGCGCAACCGCCGCCTGATGGCGCTGCGCAACGGCCAGGTGCAGATCCTGGTGGCCACCGACGTGGCCGCACGCGGCATCGACGTGCCCACCATCACCCACGTCTTCAACTTCGGTCTGCCCATGAAGGCCGAGGACTACACCCACCGCATCGGCCGCACCGGCCGCGCCGGTCGCCAGGGCCTGGCCGTCACGTTTGCCGAATTCCGCGACCGTCGCCGCATCTCCGACATCGAAGGCTACAGCCGCCAGCAATTCAAGGCCGACGTGGTGGCCGGCCTGGAGCCTGTGCAGCGCCCCCCTCAGTCGCGTCCTGACTTTGGCGGACGTGGGCCTGGCGCGGGCCGCGGCTCGCGCGACCAGCGATTTGGCCGTGGCGGCAATGACCGCGGTCATGGCGATCGCGGCGGCTTTGGCGATCGCAACGGCTTTGCGGACCGCAAGGGCCCCGGCGACCGTGCCGGCTTTGGTGACCGCAACGGCTTTGCGGATCGCGGCGGGTTTGCAGATCGCAATGGCCCCGGTGGTGACCGCGGCGCGCGAGGTGGCAGCTACGGCGGCCGCCGTGATGCCGAGGGCTTCGGGCGCAAGAGCGGCTTTGGCGATACCGGCCGCGGCAATGGCACTGGCTCGGCAGCGCCGCGCGGTGACTTTGGGCGGCCAGCTGCGTACGGCAAGCCCCAGGGCGCCGGCAAACCCTTTGTGCCGCACGACGCACGCAAGCGCTCGGCGCCGCGCACCAGCCGCTGATCACGTATCTTCAGCGACGGCCTGAAAGCCCACGCCGGATTCAGCAGCGTGGCTTGGATGGCGGCAGCCCTTTCCAGGGAGTGCCATGGGAAACCAGTGGCTGCCGTCCAGCATCGTGATGCGCCCGCAGGTGACGCGCCGCGTCATGTCCATACCCTTGCCTGATTCCCCCTTTGGCCTCTGGCGCCAGCTGGGGCGTTCACGCCTGGGGTGTCAATGCCCCGCCAGGTTCTTGAGCTGGTACAGCGCGTCCAGCGCCTCCCGTGGGCTGAGCTGGTCGGGGTGGATGGTGGCCAGCGCGGCTTCGACAGGGCTGTGGGCCGTCACCTCGGGCTCCGGGGGCTGGGCAAACAGGTCCACCTGCAGTTCGCCTTCGCCGGCGCGTTCTTCGAGCGCCGCCAGCGCATGGCGTGCGTGGTGCAGCACCGGTGCGGGCACGCCGGCTAGTTTGGCCACCTGGATGCCGTAGCTGCGGCTGGCGGGGCCGGGTTGCAATTCGTGCAGAAAGACAATGTCGGTGCCCGCCTCGGCCGCGGCTACGTGCATGTTGACGGCGTGGCGTGCCTTGGCGGGCAGCTCGGTCAGCTCGAAGTAATGCGTGGCAAACAGCGTGAAGGCGCGGGTCTTGTCGTGCAGGTGCGTGGCGATGCCGCTGGCCAGGGCCAGGCCGTCGAAGGTGCTGGTGCCGCGGCCAATTTCGTCCATCAGCACCAAACTGTGCGGCGTGGCGGCGTGCAATATCTGCGCGGCCTCCACCATCTCCAGCATGAAGGTGGACTGCGCATTGGCCAGGTCGTCGGCCGCGCCAATGCGGGTGTGGATGGCGTCGATCGGCCCCAGCCGGCAACTGGCGGCGGGCACATGGCTGCCCATGCTGGCCAGCAGCACGATGAGTGCCACCTGCCGCATGTAGGTCGATTTACCGCCCATATTGGGCCCGGTGATGATCTGCATGCGCGTGTTGGCGTTCAGTCGCGTGTGGTTTGCGATGAAGGCGCCGCTCGAGACCTCGGCCAGGCGCGCCTCCACCACGGGGTGGCGGCCGGCCTCGATCTCGATGCAGGGCTCGGGCACGAACTGTGGTGCGCACCAGCCCAGCGTGAGCGCGCGCTCGGCCAGGGCGCACAGCGCGTCCAGCGTGGCCAGCGCCTGGGCCAGGCGGGTTAGCTGGGGGATGTGCGGCTGGAGCTGGTCCAGCACCTGTTCGTACAGCCATTTCTCGCGGGCCAGTGCGCGCTCGCTGGCCGACAACGCCTTGTCCTCAAACGTTTTCAGCTCGGGCGTGATGAAGCGCTCGGCGTTTTTCAGCGTCTGGCGGCGGCGGTAGTCTTCGGGTACTTTGTCGAGGTGGCTGCCGGTCACTTCGATGTAGAAGCCGTGCACCTTGTTGAACTGCACGCGCAGGTTGGGAATGCCGGTGCGCGCTTTCTCGCGCGTTTCCAGGTCGAGCAAAAAGGCGTCGCAGTTGGTCTGGATGGCACGCAGTTCGTCCAGTTCGGCATCAAAACCGCTGGCGATCACGCCGCCGTCGCGCACCAGTGCGGCGGGCTCTTCGGCAATGGCGCGTTGCAGCAACTGTGTGCACCCTTCGGGCGGTTGCAGGTGGCTGAAAATTTCAGCCAAATAGGGCTCTGGCGCTTGTCCATTCAACGCTAGCAGCTCTGCTTTTTGTAGCGTTTTGGCCAAGCCCACGAGTTCGCGCGGGCGTACCTGGCGCAGCGCAACGCGGGCGGTGATGCGCTCTACGTCGCTCACCCCTTTGAGTTCTGCGCGCAAGCTGGCCCAGGGGGCTGAGCCACTACCGGCGCCACCCGCACCGCGCAGGGCGGTGGTGGCTGACAGGCGCTGGCGCGCCTCGGTGCGGTCGCGCCGGGGTTCGAGCAGCCAGGTTTTCAGCAGGCGGCTGCCCATGCCGGTCATGCAGGTGTCGAGCAGCGAAAAGAGCGTCGGCGCATCATCGCCGCGCAGCGTCTTGACCAGTTCGAGGTTGCGCCGCGTGCTGGCGGGCAGGTCGATCAGGTCGCCCTCGCGCTGCACCTGCACGCTGTGCACATGGGTGAGCTGGCGGCCCTGTGTGTGTTCGGCGTATTGCAGCAGCGCGGCAGCGGCGGCATGGGCATCGCCCAGGTCTTGTGCGCCCCAGGCCTGCAGGCTGGATGCACCCAGGTGTTCGAGCAGCTTGCGCACGCCCAGGGCGCCGTCAAACTGCCAGTCGGGCCGGGGGCTCAGGGGGCAGGAGAGGGCGCCCGACTGGCGCAGTGCCTGTAGCTGCTGTTCAAAGCGGTCGGTCACGCCCGCGCTGTAGATCAGCTCGCTGGGCGCCACGCGCGCCAGCCAGGCGCCGAGCTCGCCCAGCGCGCATTCAGCCAGAAGCACGCGGCCCTGCGTCACGCTGAGCCACGCCAGGCCGCAGCGCGCGCGCGGTGCCTGGTGCACGGCCAGCAGCAGTGATTCGGACTTGTCGGACAGCAGCTCGGTATCGGTCAGTGTGCCAGGGGTGACCACGCGCACCACCTTGCGCTCGACGGGTCCTTTGGCCGTGGCCACGTCGCCTACCTGCTCGGCAATGGCCACCGATTCGCCCATCTTGATCAAGCGGGCCAGGTAGGTTTCGAGCGCATGGAAGGGCACCCCCGCCATCACCACCGGCTGGCCAGCCGACTGGCCGCGCTGCGTGAGCGTGATGTCGAGCAGGCGCGCGGCCTTTTCGGCGTCGTGCCAGAACAGCTCGTAAAAATCGCCCATGCGGTAGAGCAGCAGCGTGTCGGGGTAGCCGGCCTTGAGGGCCAGGTATTGCGCCATCATCGGCGTGTGGTGGCGCAGGTCGGCCTCGGCGGGGCGCGGTGCGGGCGCGGTGTTGCCGGTCATCGTGGTGCGTGTTTCCTTGGGGGCTGTGCGTGGATGGTGGCGCATGGCCTCGTCACGGCGCCTTATTTGCAGGGCCTGGCGGCCAGCATCCACCAAAAACGGGCCAGAGTGTAAGCGCCGCTGCCCGTCCCGGCAGGGGGATGATGCGCAAGGCCTTCTCTGATCGTCAAAACGCGCTCAGGCGGCCATCACGCGGTTTTTGCCAGCGCGCTTGGCCAGGTACATGGCCTGGTCGGCGCGGCGGAGGGCGTCTGCGCTGTCTTGCTCACCCTCCAACTGGACGACGCCAGCGCTGAAGGTGATGAGCACGCGCTCTTTGTCTTTGAGGAAGTAGCGCGTGGTCAGCTCGCGCTGCAGACGTTCCATGGCCTTCACGCCTTCGGCCAGCTCGGTGTCGGGCAGGATCAGGACGAACTCTTCGCCGCCGTAGCGTGCCAGCTGATCCTGGGGCCGCATCACCTCGCGCGTGACCTGGGCCAGGTGTACCAGTGCTTCGTCGCCGGCGGCGTGGCCCAGGCGGTCGTTGATGGTCTTGAAGTTGTCCACGTCCAGAAGCGCCACGCACAGCGGTGAGTCCTGGCGGCGCGCGCGCGCAATTTCGCGCTCGATGGCTTCGTCAAAGCCCTTGCGGTTGAGTGAGCCGGTCAGCGGGTCGTGCCGTGCCTGGGTGCTGGCGCGGATCAGCTCTTGCCGCAGTTGATCGACCTCGGCGTGTTTGGCCTCGGCGCGTGCGCGCAGCTCTTGCAGTTCGCCGCGGGTCACGCGGCTGTTCAGGGCCATGGCGCGGGTGGTGGCCATGACTTCTTCCAGCAAGGGGGTGATGTCCTGCAGTTGCGTCGCCTGGCCGATGCGCTCGGCGCAGTCCTCCAGCTTCTGGTTGTAGGTGCTGCTGGATTCGTCCATCTGGGCCAGGCGTTCGATGAAGGTGGCCAGCAGTTCGCGCACCTGGGCCTGCGCCTGCACCATGCGCTCCTTGGCCTCGGTCTGCTTGAAGATCACGTCTTTGAGTCGGCGTTGCACGTCGTCGAGCCGGCGCAGCGTCAGCGGCGGGGTGGAGGCCGCCAGCAGCGCCTCGACCTGGCCGCGCAGCCACTCGTCATCTGCGCTCAGCGTGGCGATGTTCTCGAACACGAGGTGCAGCAGCCCGAGCAGGTTCATCCGGATGGATGCTTGATCTTCAGCGGCGAAGGACAGCCGGTAGTTGAAGTTGCCCAGCATCAGCTCGGCCGTGGACACGGGAGGCGCAGGGGCGCGCAAAAAGGCGCTGAGCTGCGTGGCCAGCTCCAGTACACGGGCGTCATCCTGGCCCAGGGCGGGCAGGGTGTTGTCCACCAGACGCGCCAGGTTCTGCGCCAGCACGGGCGGCAGGTGCGCAGGGACGGCCTCGACCGGCTCGGGCGCAGAGACCGGCGACAGCCCCAGGTTGGCATAGCCGACGATCACGTTTTGCAGCCGGGACCAGTCCTGCTGGGCGATGGCCGCCTCCAGCTGGCCCAGCAGGCGCTTTTGCACGGGTGTCTGCCCTGGAATCACGCGCAGGATCTGGCGCAGCTGCATCACCGGAAAGGCCGGCGGGCTGGGGGTGCCTGCCACTTCTTCGTACAGCGCCTGGTAGTTGTCGGGGGTGGGGGGCAGTCGGCGAGCGGCCAGCTGTTTCAGGGTTTCGCGTGCGATTTCGGACGGGGACTTGGGCGGAGCCATCTAAGGGCAGACGGGGAGGATGTACACGGGGACAGTGTGGCAGAGCGTAACCGGCTTGGATAGTGCCGACCGGGCCAGATGTGCCCGCGCCTGCGACGGGAGCGCCAGACGCGCCAGCGCCGCGGGTGCGGGCATGGCCTCCTACAATGCGCCTCACCGATTTTTTGTCACCATGAAAATCCTTTTATCCAACGATGACGGCTACCAGGCGCCAGGCATTGTGGCGCTGCATGAAGCACTCAAAGCCATTGCCGATGTCGAGGTGGTCGCTCCTGAACACAACAACAGCGCCAAATCCAACGCCCTGACGCTGCATTCGCCGCTGTACGTGCATCGTGCGGCCAATGGTTTTCGCTACGTCAACGGCACGCCCGCCGACTGCGTGCACATTGCGCTGACGGGGCTGTTGGGCTACCGGCCCGACCTGGTGATCTCGGGCATCAACAACGGCGCCAACATGGGCGACGACACCATCTACTCCGGCACGGTGGGCGCGGCAATGGAGGGGTATCTGTTCGGCATCCCGGCCATGGCTTTTTCGCAGGTGGACAAGGGCTGGGGCGAGATCGAGTCCGCAGCACGCAAGGCGTGCGAGATCGTCGAGCAGATGTGCCAGCAAAAGCTGGTGGGCGAGGCCCCTTGGCTGCTGAACATCAACATCCCCAACATGCCTTTTGAGGCACTGCGGCCTTTGCGCCTGTGTCGTCTGGGCCGGCGCCACGCGGCCGAGCGCGTCATCGAGCAGCAAAGCCCACGCGGCGAAACGATGTACTGGATCGGCGGCGCCGGGCCGGCCAAGGACGCGGCCGAGGGCACCGACTTCCATGCCACGGCCCATGGGCATGTGTCCATTACGCCCCTCAAGGTGGATCTGACCGATCACGACGCGCTGGGTTACTGGGCACAGACGGCTGCACGTCTGGTGCCTGCCGCCGAACCGGGCACGGTCGCCTGATGCAGCGCCGGCCAGGATTTCCAGCGCGCATCGACTGGCCCTCGCAGCCTGCGGCGCGGCTCGCGGTTGTGCCGCAGAGGGCGCAGCGTGACGCTGCCGCGCTGCCCATGCCGCAGGGCGTGGGGCTGGATTCGGCGGCAGTGCGCGCACGCATGGTGCAGCGGCTCGCGGCATCGGGCATCACCGCAGCGCCGGTGCTGCAAGCCATGGGGGCCGTGGAGCGGCATCGCTTTGTCGATACGGCGCTGGTGAATCAGGCCTACGAGGACACGAGCCTGCCCATAGGCCTGGGCCAGACCATTTCCAAGCCCAGCGTGGTGGCACGCATGACCGAGTTGCTGCTGGGCGCGCAATGCGCAGGCACCAACGCTCTGGGCCGGGTACTGGAGATCGGTACCGGCTGCGGTTATCAGGCAGCTGTGCTGTCGCGGCTGGCGCGCGAGGTGTACACCATCGAGCGTCTGCGCGCGCTGCACGAAAAAGCGCGCGATCACCTGCGCCCGCTGCGGCTGGCCAATGTGCACCTGATTCTGGGGGATGGCATGCTCGGCTACGCTGCCGGTGCGCCCTATGCGGGCATCATTTCCGCCGCGGGCGGCGACAATCTCCCCAGTCACTGGTGCGAGCAGCTTGCCGTAGGCGGGCGGCTAGTCGCGCCCATCGCCGGCGCTGGCGGGCAGCAGATGTTGCTGGTCGTTGACAAAACATCTCAAGGCCTGAAGCAAAGCGTGCTCGAAGCCGTGCATTTCGTCCCCCTAAAATCTGGAATCGCCTGAAGGAATTGCTTATGTTGGTATCGCGTGGTCTTGTTCATTTGGGGTGTGTTGTGCTTGCTGGCGCGTTGCTGGCGGGCTGCAGCACTCCGATCAACAGGGCGCCGGTAGAGGATCGCGGCACTTTCTCCTCTGGCGGGGTGGCACCCGCCGCACCGGAAACCAAGCCGCTGCCCGGTGCTGAAAACGCCGGCAAGCCCGGTTACTACACCGTCAAGCCCGGAGACACCCTGATTCGCATCGGCCTTGAAAACGGGCAAAGCTGGAAAGACATTGCCCGCTGGAACAAACTGGACAACCCTGACCTGATCGAAGTGGGGCAGGTTCTGCGCGTGATTGCGCCGGGGGCAGCAGCGCCCGCACCGTCCGTGGCGGCAGACTCTGGCGTGGTTACGCGGCCGGTAGCGTCCTCGCCCGTGGCACCTGCGGCCAGTGCTGCCAAGCCGGCCGCTTCCACCGCTTCGGCGTCGCCTGCTGCGGGCGCAGCCGAAGACGTGGGCTTTATCTGGCCGGCGTCGGGCTCCGTGCTGGCCGGTTTTGATGAGGCGCGTAACAAGGGGCTGGACATCGGCGGCAAGGCGGGCGAGCCCGTGCTGGCCGCGGCCGATGGTCGGGTGGTCTATGCCGGAGCCGGTTTGCGCGGGTACGGCAACTTGGTGATCCTGAAGCACAACAACATCTATCTAACCGCCTACGCCCACAACCAGACCCTGCTGGTCAAGGAAGACCAGAACGTGCGCCGCGGCCAGAAGATCGCCGAGATGGGCAGCACCGACGCCGACCGCGTCAAATTGCATTTTGAGATCCGCCGCCAGGGCAAGCCTGTGGATCCCACACGCTATCTGCCTGCGCGTTGAGCACGCCGGTGTCGGATGAGGGCCTGCCCTGGTTGGACGACGAGTCCGGCCCGCCAGAGGGCAGTGACGGCGCCAGCCAGCTATCTGCCGAAGCGCCGGTAGAGTTGCGCGAGGCGACGGCATCCGCCGCGCAGCACCAGCTGCGCCTGGACAAGGCGCTGGCGGATCTGGTGCCGGAGTTTTCCCGCAGCTATCTGCAGCAGTTGCTTGGACAAGGCTGCGTGCGCCTGAATGGCCAGCCTGTTCTCAAGCCTGCCCACAAGGTCCGGGCTGGAGACCATGTGGTGGTCGAGATGCGCCCTACGCAGCAAAGCCAGGCATTCAGGCCTGAGCATTTGCCGCTGGATGTGGTGTACGAAGACGACCACCTGCTGGTGGTCAACAAGCCCGCGGGGCTGGTGGTGCACCCGGCGCCGGGCAATTGGGGCGGCACGCTTCTCAATGCCCTGCTGGGGCGAGATGCCCGGGCGATGCAGGTGCCGCGCGCAGGCATCGTGCACCGGCTGGACAAAGACACCAGTGGCTTGATGGTGGTGGCGCGCAGCCGGGCGGTGATGGACGCGCTGGTGCGCATGATTGCGGCGCGTGAGGTCAGCCGCCAGTACGTTGCGCTGGTCTGGGGGGCGTGGTCCGGGCCGGTGCACCGCAGCGTGGATGCGCCGATCGGGCGCGACCCGCGCAACCGCTTGCGCATGGCTGTCGTTGATCTCGCGCAGCATCCTGGCAAGCAGGCGCGTACCGATTTTGACTTGATCGACACCACCGGCGAAGTGTGCTTGGTGCGGTGCACCTTGCACACCGGGCGCACCCATCAGATCCGCGTGCACATGGCCTCCATCCGCCACGCCTTGGTGGCTGACACCTTGTACGGCGGCTCTTGCGGCGGCCCCATGCAGCGGCAGGCATTGCACGCGTTTCGGCTGGCGTTCCGTCATCCTGTCACGGACGAATCGATGGAGTTCCGTGTGCCGCTGGCTGAGGATATGCGACTGGCGCTTGACTTTTGGGGGCTGCGCTACAATTGATCGCGTTTACGGCTGTCTTGCCGTGGGTGCCCGGCCAACCAGTTTTGAAACTACGCCGACCCAAGTAAGGCGCGATGCCATTCGCCGCATCTCGCGCCGCCAATGTTCTCCAACCCCTGGTGCCAGTTCCGCCTTGGCGTGCGGCTGCCTTTTTCGGAACTGTTGGATCATGAATTCGGTGGATGCCAAACGGGTTCTTGAAACCGCCCTGATTTGCGCCCCGCAGCCCGTGTCCGTTCGCGAACTGCGAAGCTTGTTTGACGATGCGCTGGGCGCGGATACCGTGAAGATGCTGTTGCTGGAACTGCAGCAGGATTGGGCTTTGCGTGGTGTCGAGCTGGTACAGGTGGCAACAGGATGGCGCTTTCAAAGCAGGCCGGAGATGCGCCAGTACCTGGATCGGCTGCATCCTGAAAAACCTCCGCGCTACACGCGGGCGGCGCTTGAGACACTGGCCATCATCGCCTATCGCCAGCCCGTCACGCGTGGCGACATTGAGGATATTCGGGGTGTCACGGTCAACAGCCTGATCATCAAGCAACTGGAGGACAGAGGCTGGGTGGAAGTGATAGGACACCGCGAAACGGTGGGGCGCCCGGCTTTGTTTGCGACCACGCGGCAGTTTCTGGACGACCTGGGGTTGCAATCGCTGGATCAGCTGCCCACCTTGGGGGATGCCGAGGTGCAGGCCAGTGTTTTTGATGCGCTGGGTGATCTGCCTGATCGGCCCGATGCCCTGGCGCTCAACGACGCGCCGCTTGAGGCAGAAGTAGAAATTGATGCGGCCTTGCATGCGACGTCATCGTCTGCGCAGGGCGCTACACAGACTGGAGACGCTGCCGGCATCGCTGTCGCGCAGGCAGACGATGATGCCGCAGGAAATTGACATGAACGAATCGCACAAAACCCTTGAGGGCGTACAGCCCGCCGATAAGACGCTGAACAACCCTGGCGATCAGCACGCCAAGGTTCGCAAGCCGCGCACGCCCAAGGTGGCCCAGCCTGCGGCTATGCCGGACGCCGCGGTGGAGTTGCCCGCCCACGCGTGTGCCGAGGGCGACGCGGTTCCGCCATCGGACTTCGGGCAGGATCCGGGCCGGCATCCCAGCGGCGTGCGCAAGGCGCCACTGCGCGATCACGGCAAACGCGGCGCCAAGGCGCAGGCACAAGGCGACGGCTACCGCTTTGCCGACGTGGTGTCCGGCCAGCTGGATCAGGACGAAGGCAACGCCGAGGTCGCGTTGCCCAAGCGTGTTCTGCTGCCTCAGGTGGAGACACCCAAGCTGCACAAGGTGCTCGCGCAGGCGGGCATGGGCTCGCGCCTGGAGATGGAGCAACTCATTCTCGAGGGGCGTATCTCCGTCAATAACGAGCCGGCCCACATCGGTCAGCGTGTGCAGTTTGGGGACCAGATCAAGGTCAATGGCAAGCCGATCCGCTTCAAGATTGCACCGCCGCCCGTTCGGGTCATTGCGTACCACAAGCCGGTGGGCGAGGTGGTCACGCACGACGATCCGCAAAACCGCCCCACGGTGTTTCGCAAATTGCCACGGCTCCAGCAGGGCAAATGGCAATCGGTGGGGCGGCTGGATTTGAACACCGAGGGCTTGCTGCTGTTCACCAGCTCTGGCGAGTTGGCCAACAAGCTGATGCACCCGCGGTTCGGACTGGAGCGTGAATACGCAGTGCGTGTTCTGGGCGCTTTGAACGACGAGGAAAAGCAGCGCCTGCTCGACGGCGTGCAGCTGGAGGACGGCATGGCTTCCTTCGGCTCCATCGATGAGGGCGGCGGCGAGGGGGCCAATTGCTGGTATCGCGTCACCATCTCCGAAGGCCGCAACCGCGAGGTGCGGCGCATGTTCGAGGCGGTGGGCCACGCCGTCAGCCGCCTGATCCGCATCCGATACGGCGCCATGATGCTGCCGCGTGGTCTCAAGCGCGGCGCATGGCTGGAACTGGATGAGCGCGACATCCAGGCACTGATGCGCGCCGTGGGCGTCTCCGCCCCACCGAGGGCGCCATCGGGCGGCAGTAGCGGGCGGGCCGGCGGCGAGCGTGCTGGCGAGCGCAAGCCCATGGGGCCCAGGGCGTCTGGCGGGCGGGACAAAACGGGTGGGCGTGCTGGTCGCTCGTCGAACAGTTCGCAGCCCGACCCCATGAGGACTTCGGTGGGCTACATCGGTGCGGACAGTTTCTCGCGCCACCTTCAGCAGCAACAGCGCAGCGGCCGGGGGCGGCGCAGCGGTCGGTGAGGGATTGGCGCAAAGCTAGAATCAATGGCTTTGCCTGCAAGGCAATAGTTACCTCAACCACCTACCTAGGAAAATCAACATGGCTATCGAACGCACCCTGTCCATCATCAAGCCCGATGCAGTCGCCAAGAACGTGATCGGTCAAATCTACGCCCGCTTTGAAGCGGCTGGCCTGAAGGTCGTTGCCGCCCGCATGATCCACCTGTCTCGCGCCGAGGCTGAGCAGTTCTACGCTGTGCACAAAGAGCGTCCCTTCTTCAAGGATCTGGTGGACTTCATGATCTCCGGTCCCGTGATGGTGCAGGCCCTGGAAGGCGAGGACGCCATCCTGAAGAACCGTGAGCTGATGGGCGCGACCGACCCCAAGAAGGCTGCTCCTGGCACGATTCGCGCCGACTTCGCAGACAGCATCGACGCCAACGCGGTGCACGGCTCTGATGCCGCTGAAACAGCCGCGGTTGAAGTGGCCTTCTTCTTCCCCGGCCTGAACATTTACTCGCGCTGATACGGCAGCTGTGTGCGCCGGGCGGGCTGTTTCAAGCCGGGCCCCGCGCGCGCAGTGCGCTTTGTGGGCGTGGGACATCCTTGACGTTATGACCACGAACCTTCTGGACTTTGACCTCGACGGCATGGCTGCTTTTTGCGAGCGGTTGGGGGAAAAGCGTTTTCGAGCGACGCAGCTGTTTCGCTGGATCCACCAGCGCGGCGCGAGTGACTTTGACCAGATGAGTGACCTGGCCAAGTCCCTGCGCGAGAAACTCAAGGCTTGCGCCCATGTTGCCGGGCTGCCAGTCGTCAGTGAGCATGTCTCTGCGGATGGCACCATCAAGTGGTTGTTTGACGTGGGCGATGGCAATGCTGTGGAGACGGTCTTCATCCCTGAAGACGACCGCGGCACGCTGTGTATTTCCTCGCAGGCCGGTTGTGCCGTGGGTTGTCGTTTTTGCTCCACGGGGCATCAGGGTTTCAGCCGCAATCTCACCACCGGCGAAATCGTTGCCCAGCTCTGGTTTGCCGAGCACGCACTGCGCCAGCGCCTGGGCCGGGACGAACGGGTGATCTCCAACGTGGTGATGATGGGCATGGGTGAGCCGCTGCAGAACTACTCTGCCCTGGTGCCGGCGCTGCGCACCATGCTGGACGACCACGGCTATGGGCTGTCGCGCCGTCGCGTCACGGTGTCCACCTCGGGCGTGGTGCCCATGATGGACCGCCTGGCGCAGGACTGCCCCGTGGCGCTGGCGGTGTCGCTGCATGCGCCCAACGATGTGCTGCGCGACAACCTGGTGCCGCTGAATCGCAAATACCCCTTGCAGGAGCTGCTGGCAGCTTGTCGGCGCTACCTGGAGCATGCGCCGCGCGACTTCATCACTTTTGAATACTGCATGCTCGATGGCGTGAACGACCAGCCCGAGCATGCGCGTCAGTTGATTGCGCTGGTGGATCGCAAGGCGCCGGGCGGTGGTGTGTCCTGCAAGTTCAACCTGATTCCTTTCAACCCGTTTCCCGCATCCGGGTTGCAGCGTTCGTCCCAGGCAAACGTGTTGGCTTTTGCCCAATTGTTGAGCGATGCCGGTATCGTCACCACCGTGCGCAAGACGCGCGGCGATGATATTGATGCGGCCTGCGGCCAACTGGCTGGCGATGTCAAGGATCGCACCAGGGTCAACGAGCGCATGGCCAAGCTGCGGGTCATCGGGCTCAAGCCGATTGCCTGAGGCACGCTTCCAACTTTGAAAGGCACTTCATGACGTTGTCGGGTACGGATCGCAGTCGGGGGGCACGGTGGGTGTTGGCCATGGGCATCGCCGCGGCCTGTTTGGCGGGGCTGGTTGGATGCTCTCTGCCGGCATCGTCGGGGTTGGACGCTGATGCCACGGCATCGCCGACCGGCGTTGGTGAACCCGATGTGCGTCGGCGCGCGCGCATCCGCCTGGAGCTTGCCGCCAACTACATGCAGATGGGTCAGACGGAGGTCGCGCTGGACGAGGTGCGCCAGGCCATTGCCACCGATCCGTCCTATGCCGATGCCTATCACCTGCGCGGGCTGGTGTACATGAGCCTGGGTGAATTGAGCCTCGCCGAAGACAGCCTCAAGCGCGCCCAGGGCATGAAGCCGTCGGACGCAGACATCATGCACAACTATGGCTGGCTGCTGTGCCAACGCCAGCAGTACGAGCAGGCCAACCAGCTTTTCGAGCGCGCCCTGGCGGTGCCCAGCTACGCCTCGCGCAGCAAGACCCTGATGTCTCAGGGCCTGTGCCACCAGCGTGCGGGCCGTGTTGCCGACGCGCAGCAGACCCTGCTGAAGGCCTACGAGATCGATGCCGGCAACCCGGTGGTGGGCTACAACCTGGCGTCCATCCTGTTTGACCGCGGTGAAAACAAGCGGGCGCAGTTCTACATACGCCGCATCAACAATAGCGACCTGGCCAATGCGCAGTCGCTATGGCTGGGAATCAAGGTCGAACGCGCGCTGGATGAATTTGTGGCCATGCGGCAATTGGGCGATCAGTTGCGCAAGCGCTTCCCCAACGCCAAGGAAACACTGGCTTTTGAACGAGGTGCCTTCAATGAGTGAGCCGGTAGGTATGGCCGCGGCGGATGAGGTGACTGCGGACGGGGCAGGCATGGCGGGCGGTGCATCCGCGGGGGCAATGCTCAGGCAGTTGCGTGAGTCCGCTGGCGTTTCCATCGAAGCACTGGCAGGAACCCTGAAAGTGCCGCTGGCGCGGTTGCAATCGCTGGAGGCCGACCAGCACGATGCCTTCACTGATCTTGTCTTCATGCGTGCTCTTGCGTCCAGCGTATGCCGGGCATTGAGGGCGGACGCAGCGCCCGTGCTGGCCCTGCTGCCCCAAGGCCAACCGGTGCCGCTGGCGGTGGGCAACGGCATCAATGCCCGCTTCAAGGATTCCAGCCAGCGGCCGGGCAGGCCAGGTGCTTTGGACGCCCCCAAGTCGCGCGTGTTGGGCGTTGCCGTGGCAGTCTTGCTGGCTGGCGCACTGGCCATTGCCTTTTTGCCCAAGGGAGACGGTGGCGCGGATGAGGGCGTGGCTCTGAACGCACCATTGCCGTCGCAGCCTGCGCAAGAACCCGCGCAGCAGGCAGGCGACGCAGCGGCGCCAGCAGACCAGGCGATGGCTGTGGCGCAAGAGCCCGCGTTGACGCAAGCGCCCAGCCAGCCCGCGGTGGCGCGGCCGACGGCTGCGGCCGATGGCGTCGCGCCGATCAAAGACACCTCGGCTGCAGAGGCAGCCAACTCAGAGGGCGTGCTGGTCATCCGCGCACGCACCGAGTCCTGGGTGCAGGTGCGCAATGCTGCGGGCGGTGTGGTAGTGCAAAAAATTCTGCTGGCAGGCGAGAGCTTTTCTGCCGCCGGTGATCCTCCGTGGTCGGTGGTGATCGGCAAGGCGGACGCGACCGACGTCATCGTGCGCGGCCAACCGCTGGATCTCAAGGTCATTGCCCGTGACAACGTCGCGCGTTTCGAGGTGAAGTGAATGAATCAGTCTGACTTGGTGGCACCCATTGCCATGGCTGCGCCCCTGGCGCGACGCTCGCGCCAGGCGCGCGTCACATGGGGCAGCCGCGTCGTCACGGTGGGCGGCGACGCGCCGGTACGCGTGCAATCCATGACCAATACCGACACGGTGGACGCGATCGGCACGGCCATCCAGGTCAAGGAGCTGGCGCAGGCCGGCTCCGAGTTCGTGCGCATCACGGTGAACACACCCGAGGCAGCAGCGGCCGTGCCGTACATCCGCGAGCAGCTCGATCGCATGGGCGAGACCGTGCCGCTGGTGGGTGACTTCCATTACAACGGCCACCGCCTGCTGACCGAGTTTCCGGACTGCGCCCAGGCATTGTCCAAGTACCGCATCAACCCGGGCAACGTCGGCAAGGGTGACAAGCGCGACAAGCAGTTTGGCCAGATGATCGAAGCGGCGGTGCGCTGGGACAAGGCCGTGCGCATCGGCGTGAACTGGGGCAGTCTGGATCAGGAGCTGCTGGCCGGGTTGATGGATACCAACAGCCGCCGCGCACAGCCCTGGGATGCGCGCCAGGTCATGTACGAGGCGTTGATCACCTCGGCCATCGAGTCGGCCCGGCGCGCCGAAGAGATGGGCCTGAATGGCGACCAGATCATCCTGTCGTGCAAGGTCAGTGGCGTGCAGGATCTGATTGCGGTGTACCGCGAGCTGGCGCGCCGCTGCGACTACGCACTGCACCTGGGCTTGACCGAGGCTGGCATGGGCACCAAGGGCATCGTGGCCTCGACCGCGGCGCTGTCCATCCTGCTGCAAGAGGGCATTGGCGACACCATCCGCGTGTCGCTCACGCCCCAGCCGGGCGAGGCGCGCACGCAGGAAGTGGTGGTGGCCTCCGAGATACTGCAGTCGCTGGGGCTGCGCGCCTTTGTGCCCAGCGTCACCGCGTGCCCCGGCTGCGGGCGCACCACCAGCACCACATTCCAGGAGCTGGCCAAGCAGATCGACGACTACCTGCGCGCGCAAATGCCCGTGTGGCGCATGCGCTACCCGGGCGTGGAAAAGCTCAAGGTGGCCGTCATGGGGTGCATCGTCAACGGCCCGGGCGAGAGCAAGCACGCCGACATCGGCATCAGCCTGCCGGGCACCGGCGAGGCGCCCGCCGCGCCCGTGTTCATCGACGGCGAGAAGGCCCTGACCTTGCGTGGCGACAACATCGCGCGCGAGTTCCAGGACATCGTGAACGGCTACATCGCCCGCCGCTTTGGTAATGGCGCGGACGCGCAGTGAAGCCCGGCCATTCACGTAAACTATAAAAAACATAGCTGCCAGCGCTTGATAGACAAGCGCTACAGGCCAATTTGACCCATATTCAAGATACCAATAACAAGATGCAGAAGCTGGTTGCCATCAAGGGCATGAACGACATCCTGCCGCCCGATTCGGCGCGCTGGGAATGGCTGGAGGGGGTGGTGCGCTCGCTCATGGCGCGCTACGCCTACCGCAATATCCGCACCCCCATCGTCGAGCCCACGCCGCTGTTCGTGCGCGGCCTGGGTGAGGTGACCGACATCGTCGAAAAAGAGATGTACTCCTTCGAGGATCGCCTGAACGGCGAGCAGCTCACGCTGCGCCCCGAGGCGACGGCGGGCGTGGTGCGTGCGGTGGTCGAGCATTCCATGCTGTACGACGGCGGCAAGCGTCTGTACTACATGGGCCCCATGTTCCGCCACGAGCGACCCCAGCGCGGGCGCTACCGCCAGTTTCACCAGATCGGCGCCGAGGCGCTGGGCTTTGCGGGCGCCGAGGCCGACGCCGAGATCATCCTGCTGGCCCATGCGCTGTGGGCCGAGCTGGGCCTGAAGAACGTGCGCCTGGAGCTCAACAGCCTGGGCCAGCCCGATGAGCGCCGCGCCCACCGTGCCGCCCTGATTGCGCATCTGGAGCAGCACCAGGATCTGCTGGACGAGGACGCGCGCCGGCGCCTGCACAGTAACCCGCTGCGCATTCTGGACACCAAGAACCCCGCCATGCAGCCCGTGGTGCAGTCCGCCCCCCGACTGATCGACTTTCTGGGCGAGGCATCGCTCAAGCACTTCGACACCGTCAAGGCCATTTTGGATGCCAATGGCGTGGCCTGGAGCCTGAACCCGCGCCTGGTGCGCGGCATGGACTACTACAACCTGACGGTGTTCGAGTTCGTGACCGATCAGCTGGGCTCGCAGGGCACAATCTGCGGCGGTGGCCGCTACGACTATCTGATCGAGCAAATCGGCGGCAAGCCGGCGCCCGCCGTGGGCTGGGCGCTGGGCGTGGAGCGCGTGCTGGAGCTGCTCAAGGAGCAGCAGGCGCAGGCCCCTGAGCCGCTGCCCGATGCCTACGCGGTGGTGCCCGATGCATCGTCCCTGCCCACGGTGATGGCGGCCCTGCAGCAGTTGCGCGTGCGGGGCGTGGCGGTGCAGATGCACAGCCCGGCGGCGTCGGGCGAGGGCATGGGCAGCATGAAGTCCCAGTTCAAGAAGGCCGATGCGAGCGGCAGCCGCTTTGCCCTGGTGTTTGGCCCCGACGAACTGGCGCGCGGCGCGGTCACCATCAAGCCCCTGCGTGATGGCGGCGAGCAGACCGAGCGCCCGCTTGCCACCCTGGCCGAATGGGCGGCCAACCTACAATCCCCGCGCTGAACGGAACCCGCAACATGGCAAACCACTTCGACCTACAAGAACAAGAGCAACTCGACCAGATCAAGCATTTCTGGAACACCTGGGGCACGCCCATCACCTGGGCGCTGATCGTCATCCTGGGCGCATTTGCCGCCTGGAATGGCTACCGGCTCTGGCAGGGCCGCCAGGCCCAGCAGGCCACGGCACTGGCGGAGGCGGTGCAGTCGGCTGCGCAGGCACGCGACGTGGCGCGGGTGGAGCAGGCCTTTGGCGACCTGAAGTCCGGCTATGGCGGCACCGTGCAGGCCGGCCAGTCGGGTCTGCTGGCCGCCAAGGTGCTGGCCGATGCCGGTCGGTGGGACGACGCCAAGGCTGCGCTGGCCTGGGTGGCAGAAAAAGCGTCGGACGAGGGCCATGCGGCACTGGCCAGGTTGCGGCTGGCCTCTGTACTCATCGAGCAAAAGTCCCATGACGAGGCGATGGCTCAGTTGTCGGGGCGCTTCCCGCCTGAATTTGCTGCGGCAGTGGCTGACCGCAAGGGTGACGTGCTGGTGCTGCAAGACAAGAAGGCAGAGGCCATCGCCGAATATCAGCGTGCGTATCTGGCTTTTGATGAGCGCATCGATTACCGCAGCCTGGTGGAGGCCAAGCTCAACGCGCTGGGCGCCCAGGTGCAAGCCGTGGCGTCTGCCGCCGCAACGGGGAGTGCGCAGTGAACGCGATCCGCAAAAACATCAAGGCGCTGGCTGCCGGCACAGCACTGGTCGGCCTCCTGGGGGTGAGCGGTTGCTCGCTGTGGGCGCCATCCCGCCCCAAGCCCGCAGAATTGGGCCCCAATGTGCCGGTGCTGGGCGTGCGCCAGGCCTGGACGGCACGGGTGGGTGCAGTGGAGGATGTGTCGCTCGATGTGCACGTCAACGGCAACACGGTAACGTTGGCGTCCGCCAATGGAGAAGTGGCAGCGATCGACGCGCGCACCGGCGGCGACATCTGGCGCGCCCAGCTGAATGTGCCGCTGGGCTCTGGCGTGGGCAGCGATGGCCGCTGGACGGCGGTGGTGTCCAGGGGGGCGCAGGTCATCGTCATGGACGGTGGACGTGAAATCTGGCGCAAGTCGCTGCCGGCGCAGGCCTACACCGCGCCGCTGGTGGCGGGCAATCGTGTCTTCGTGCTGGCCGCGGATCGCTCCGTGTCTGCTTTTGATGCAGCCACGGGCTACAAGCTGTGGAGCCAGCAGCGTCCTGGCGAGCCGCTGGTTCTGCGCCAGGGCGGTGTGCTGATGGCGGTGGGCGACACCCTGGTTGCGGGCCTGTCGGGCCGTCTTGTCGGCTTCAACCCGGATAACGGCACGGTGCGCTGGGAGGCGCCGCTCGCCAGCCCGCGCGGCACCAATGATGTGGAGCGACTGGTGGAGATTGTCGGCCGCACCAGCCGTGTGGACGACAGCGTGTGCGCGCGGGCTTTC
This sequence comes from Diaphorobacter sp., assembly GCF_050251835.1. NCBI lineage: Bacteria > Pseudomonadati > Pseudomonadota > Betaproteobacteria > Burkholderiales > Comamonadaceae > Diaphorobacter > Diaphorobacter sp. Next base: position 37,157 of record NZ_JBFWLZ010000024.1, read on the forward strand.
CAAGCGACCGTCGGTTGCATCGATGCAGCGCGCGGCACAGTGCTGTGGACGCAGCAGGCCAGCGGCGGCGAGGGCATCCACGGGGACGCCGCCATGCTGTTTGGCACGGAGAGCAATGGCACGGTCGTCGCCTGGCGCCGCGCCGATGGCTCCCGCGCCTGGACTTCCGACCGGCTGCGCTTTCGCAAGCTGACTGCGCCGCTGCTATTGGGCCGATCTGTGGTGATCGGCGATGACACCGGGCTGGTGCATCTGCTGTCGCGCGAGGACGCAGCGCCGCTCAACCGCCTGACCACCGATGGGTCGGCCATCGCGGCAGCGCCCGTGGCGGCGGGGGACACCCTGGTCGTGGTGACGCGCAAGGGCGGCGTCTATGGTTTCCGTCCGGATTGACCGGACATAGGACACAGTGATGAAGCCTGTCATCGCCCTGGTGGGGCGGCCCAATGTGGGCAAATCCACCCTGTTCAACCGGTTGACGAAGTCGCGCGACGCGATCGTGGCCGACTTCGCCGGTCTGACGCGTGATCGCCACTATGGCAACGGCAGGCAGGGCAAGCACGAGTACATCGTCATCGATACGGGCGGTTTCGAGCCCGATGCATCCAGCGGCATCTATCGCGAGATGGCCAGGCAGACCCAGCAGGCGGTGGCCGAGGCCGATGTGGTGATCTTCGTGGTCGATGTGCGCGGAGGTCTGTCTGCCCAGGATCACGACATTGCCAATTACCTGCGCCGTCTGGGTAAACCTTGCGTACTGGCCGGCAACAAGGCCGAGGGCATGCAGGAGAGTCCGCATCTGGCGGAGTTCTACGAACTGGGCCTGGGCGAAGTGCATCCGGTATCGGCGGCCCACGGTCAGGGTGTACGCAGTCTGGTGGAACTGGCGCTCAAGCCCCTGGCGCTGCCGGAGGTGGACGAAGACGAATCGGCCGAGCAGAAAAATGTCATTCGCCTTGCCGTGGCGGGCCGACCGAACGTCGGCAAGTCCACCTTGATCAACACCTGGCTGGGCGAGGAACGCCTGGTGGCCTTCGACATGCCGGGCACGACACGCGACGCGATATCGGTGCCTTTTGAGCGCAGCGGCCAGAAGTTCGAACTGATTGACACCGCTGGTCTGCGCCGCAAAGGCAAGGTGTTCGAGGCGATCGAGAAGTTCTCGGTCGTCAAGACCCTGCAGGCCATCGAGTCTGCCAATGTAGTGCTGCTGCTGCTGGATGCCACGCAGGGCGTGACCGACCAGGATGCGCACATCGCGGGCTACATCCTGGAAAGCGGCCGCGCCGTGGTGATTGCCGTCAATAAATGGGATGCGGTGGACGACTATGGCCGCCAGCAGTTGGAGCGATCCATCGAGACGCGCCTGTCGTTCCTGAAATTTGCGCCGTTGCACTTCATCTCGGCCAAAAAGCGACAGGGCCTGGGGCCACTGTGGGCTTCCATCATTCAGGCCTACAAGTCTGCCAACCGCAAGATGCCCACGCCGGTGCTGACCCGTTTGCTGCTGGAGTCTGTGCAGTTTCAGAGCCCCAAGCGCTCGGGCATGTTCCGCCCCAAGATGCGTTACGCCCATCAGGGCGGCATGAACCCTCCGGTGATCGTCATTCACGGCAACTCGCTCGAGCACGTCACGGATGCCTACAAACGCTTTCTGGAAGGGCGTTTCCGCAAAGAGTTCGACCTGGTCGGAACGCCGCTGCGCATCGAGATGAAAACTTCCGCCAACCCCTACGCGGACAAAAACGAATCCTGAACCCCTGAGCCGGGTGAGTCACCTTGGCTGTGGTAAGGTGCTCTTTTACAACAACAGTTTTGAACACGGAGAATATCGTGAGCAATAAAGGTCAGCTTCTTCAAGACCCCTTCCTGAACGCTCTGCGTCGTGAGCATGTGCCGGTGTCCATTTACCTGGTCAACGGCATCAAGCTCCAGGGTCAGATCGAATCTTTCGATCAGTACGTCGTGCTGCTGCGCAACACGGTGACGCAGATGGTTTACAAGCACGCCATCTCCACCATCGTGCCTGGACGTGCGGTCAACTTCTCCACGGCAGAAACCGCCGACGGAGACAACCAATAAATCCCCCGTTGCAGCGGGAGGTTGCACCGGGTCTCGGGCGCCTCGCCTTCGAGGGCACGCAGCCTTGAGTTCCATTAAGTCATCTGATCCCGATTCCACGCCGGTTCTTCTGGTGGGCGTGGACTTCGGGCTGCCCCACTTTGATGCTGATTTGCAAGAGCTGGGCCTTCTGGCCCAGACGGCAGGCCTGCGCCCTGTTGCGCGTCTGACCTGCAAGCGCAAGACTCCCGATGCGGCCTTGTTTGTCGGCAGCGGCAAGGCCGATGAAATTCGCCTTCTGGCGCAAATGCATGATGCCAAAGAGGTGCTCTTTGACCAGTCGCTGAGCCCTGCACAGCAGCGCAACCTGGAGCGCTATTTGCAGCTGCCGGTCAATGACCGCACGTTGTTGATTCTTGAAATTTTTGCGCAACGTGCACGCAGTCACGAGGGCAAGCTGCAAGTTGAACTGGCGCGCCTGCAATACCTGAGCACGCGGCTGGTGCGGCGCTGGTCGCACCTGGAGCGTCAGCGCGGCGGCATTGGTACGCGCGGCGGCCCGGGTGAAACGCAGATCGAGCTGGATCGCCGGATGATCAACGAGGCGATCAAGCGCACCCGGGAACGGCTGGTAAAGGTCAAGCGCCAACGCGCCACGCAGCGGCGTCAGCGGCAGCGGCGCGATACTTTCAACATCTCGCTGGTGGGGTACACCAATGCGGGCAAATCCACACTGTTCAATGCATTGGTGAAGGCGCGAGCCTACGCGGCTGACCAGTTGTTTGCCACCCTGGACACCACCACCAGGCAGCTTTACCTGGATGAGGCGTCGGGGTCGGCGTCTTTGTCTGACACGGTGGGGTTCATCCGCGATCTGCCCCACGGTTTGGTGGATGCCTTTCAGGCCACCTTGCAGGAGGCCGTGGATGCCGACCTGCTGCTGCACGTGGTGGATGCGGCCAATCCGGGCCATCCCGAGCAAATTGCCCAGGTGCAGCGGGTTCTGGCCGAGATCGGCGCCGCACAGATTCCGCAGCTTCTGGTGTTCAACAAGTACGATGCCGTGGCACCCGAATTGCGCCCATCTCAGCGACAAGACATGTATGAACTGGACGGTCGGCAGGTGCCACGTATTTTTGTCAGTGCTCGCGAGGGCGAGGGCATTGTCGCACTGCGCGAGCAACTGGCACAAATGGTGCGCAGCGCCGCAGCCGGGCTTGAGATGCCCCCAGCGCAGGGTGTTGAATTGCCGGATGCGGCAGGCTGATTGGGCAAAATGCAGAAACTTTGGTTGTCATCAGAGAATAAGAGAACTTGTGCATGAACCTTCATAACCACTCCTCCCGTTGGGCGCTGTTGCCCGAGCGCATCCGGGGGATGTTCAACCTCAACGATCCCCGCTGGGGCCGTGGGGACGACAAAGGCGAGGGTGGTCAGCGCCCGGATTCCGAGCGGCCTCCCGCTGATAACCCACAAGGTGGACGTGGGCGCAACCAGGGCCCTGCTGCAGGTCAGCCTCCCGATCTGGATGAACTCTGGCGTGACCTGAACCGCAAGCTGGGCACGCTGTTTGGGGGGCGCGACGGCGGTGGTAGGGGCCCTTCGAATAACGGTGGCGGTTTCCAGCCCGACATGAAGAACGCGGGCGTGGGCGTGGGGCTGATCGCTGCCATCGCCGTCCTGATCTGGCTGGGAACCGGTTTCTTCATCGTGCAGGAAGGCCAGCAGGCTGTCATCACACAGTTTGGCAAGTACAAGAGCACGGTCAACGCAGGTTTCAATTGGCGCCTGCCGTATCCCATTCAGCGCCATGAACTGGTGTTCGTGACACAGATTCGTTCGGCAGACGTGGGTCGCGACAGCATCATCAAGAGCACGGGCTTGCGTGAGTCCGCCATGCTCACGGAAGACGAGAACATCGTCGAAATCAAGTTCGCTGTGCAATACCGTCTCAACGATGCCCGGGCATGGCTGTTTGAAAGCCGCAACCCTGCCGATGCCGTGGTGCAGGCAGCAGAAACGGCAGTGCGAGAAGTGGTCGGCAAAATGCGCATGGACACGGCGCTGGCCGAAGAGCGCGACCAGATCGCGCCGCGTGTGCGCACTCTGATGCAGACCATTTTGGATCGCTACAAGGTGGGCGTGGAGGTGGTTGGCATCAATCTGCAGCAAGGCGGCGTGCGCCCGCCCGAGCAGGTGCAGGCTGCGTTTGACGATGTGCTGAAGGCCGGGCAGGAGCGTGAACGTGCCAAGAACGAGGCGCAGGCTTACGCGAACGATGTGATTCCGCGCGCAACCGGTACCGCATCGCGTCTGATCGAAGAGGCCGAGGCCTACAAGGCTCGCATCGTGGCGCAGGCGCAGGGCGATACACAGCGCTTCAGCGCAATTTTGGCCGAGTACCAGAAGGCGCCCCAGGTGACGCGTGATCGCATGTACCTCGAGACCATGCAACAGATCTACGGCAATGTCACCAAGGTTTTGGTGGAGTCGCGCCAGGGCTCCAATCTGCTGTATCTGCCGCTGGACAAGATCATGCAAAGCGTTGCGCAGACGCCCTCGGCAGGCGCCGCTCAGGATGCGCCCCCCATTTCCGGCACCAGCGGCTTGCCCCCGGCTGCCTCGACTCAACTGCCTGGCGAGCCACGCGCGCGTGACGTCAATCGCTCGCGCGAACGCGAATCCCGATAGGAGGATTGTGTGAACAGAATAGGTTTCATCGTTTCTACCGCCCTGGTGGCGCTGGCTTTGCTCAGCTCCATGTTGTTCGTGGTGGATCAGCGTCAGTTTGGCGTGGTGTATGCACTGGGCCAGATCAAGGAAGTCATCACCGAGCCTGGGCTGAATTTCAAGCTGCCGCCGCCATTCCAGAATGTGCGCTACATCGATAAGCGCCTGTTGACGTTGGACAGTTCGGACACCGAGTCCATGCTGACGGCTGAAAAGCAGCGCGTCGTGATCGATTGGTATGTGCGCTGGCGCATCAGCGACCCATCGGAATACATCCGCAACGTGGGTCTGGACGAGAACGCCGGTGCACTGCAGCTCAACCGTGTGGTGCGCAATGCGTTCCAGGAAGAGGTCAATCGCCGCACCGTCAAAGAATTGCTGGCTGACAAGCGCGATGCGCTCATGTCCGACGTCAAGCGGGAGGTGCTGGAGGCCGTTCGCGGCGCCAAGCCCTGGGGCGTTGACGTGGTGGACGTGCGTATCACTCGCGTGGACTATGTAGAGGCCATCACCGAGTCTGTTTACCGCCGCATGGAGGCCGAGCGCAAACGTGTCGCCAATGAACTGCGATCCACCGGGGCCGCAGAGGGTGAAAAGATCCGTGCCGACGCTGATCGTCAGCGCGAGATCACCATTGCCAACGCCTATCGCGACGCACAAAAGATCAAGGGCGAAGGCGATGCCGAAGCATCTCGTCTCTACGCTCAAGCTTTCGGACGTGATCCGCAGTTCGCTCAGTTTTACCGCAGCTTGGAGGCCTACAAGGGCAGCTTCAATCGCAAGAGTGACGTAATGGTGCTTGATCCTGCGTCTACGGAGTTTTTCAAGGTCTTTCGAGGCTCTGCGCCTGGAGCGTCCGCTGCTTCGCGCCAATAGACCGGCTGCGAAAACCTGGCGAATACCGCGTGGATTGGTTGAGCAGTTTTTGTTTGGGCCTAGGCCTGGTGCTGGTGATTGAGGGGGTTTTCCCCTTTGTGTCTCCTGCTGGCTGGCGCAGCATGCTCAGTCAGTTGTTGAAGTTGCGCGACGGGCAGATTCGTTTTTGTGCGTTGCTCAGCCTGCTCGCTGGCGGTCTGTTGCTGCTGTTATAGCGGTGCGGGCGTTTGACTCGGGGCAGTTGTTGCCCAGCCGGTAGAATCACTTTTTTAACAGCTTCACCCTTCCCATGTCTGCCTGGGTCCTGCCGGATCACATTGCCGATGTTCTGCCCTCAGAGGCGCGGCACATCGAAGAACTTCGTCGCGGGCTGCTGGATACCGCCCGCAGCTATGGATACGAGTTAGTCATGCCTCCACTGCTGGAGCATCTGGATTCCCTACTTACGGGCACGGGTGAGGCGTTGGACTTGCAAACCTTCAAACTGGTGGACCAGCTTTCGGGTCGTTCGCTGGGTTTGCGCGCAGACACCACCCAGCAAGTAGCCCGTATTGACGCTCACCTGTTGAATCGTCCGGGTGTTACGCGGCTTTGCTACTGCGGTCCCGTCCTTCATGCCCTTCCAGATCGTCCTCATGCGACACGCGAGCCATTGCAATTTGGCGCGGAGATTTATGGGCACCCTGGCATTGAGGCCGATATTGAATCGCTGCTGTTGGCCCTCGAATGCCTTCGCAGCGCCCAGGTGCGGGACGTTAGTGTTGATTTGGCTGATGTACGTATCGTGCGCAGCCTGCTGTCGGGCCTGCCTGTTGCACTGGACACCCTGAGGCAAGTTCATGCTGCATTGGCCGTCAAGGATGCAAGCGAGCTAGCATCGCTGACCCGTGACTTCCCCGCGCACTCCCGTGAAGGGCTGCTGGCCCTGTTGCAACTGTATGGCGATGCTTCTGTGCTGGACGAGGCCGAGATTGCGCTCAAGCACATAGCTGGTGCGGGCAAGGCGCTATCGGATTTAAGGGCTATCGCAGCGCGGATCAGCAGTGCACAAGTCACTTTTGACCTTGCGGACTTGCGTGGCTACACCTACTACAGTGGGCCGCGTTTTGCCATCTACGCGCACGGTGCCAGCGATGCGCTCGTGCGTGGCGGTCGTTACGACGAAGTGGGCGCAGTATTCGGACGCAACCGGCCGGCAGCTGGCTTCAGTCTGGATGTCAAACAATTGGTGGGTGTTGTTCCGCCAAGGGCTCTTAAGCCGGCCATTCGCGCGCCATGGGGAGATGAGCGGGACGTTAACGAGGTAATCGCCGACTTGCGCCGTCGGGGTGAGACGGTCGTGTGCGTGTTGCCCGGCCATGGCAGCGAGGTGGATGAGTTCCACTGCGATCGTGAACTGGTTCTCGTGGACGGCCGATGGGTCGTTAGATCCATTGGCACTGTCTGAGTCCTTGGACTCTTTGAATTTCTTCAGTATTTGAATCGGGTTAGACATGAAATCAAGCAAAGGTCGGAACGTCGTTGTCGTCGGCACCCAATGGGGAGATGAGGGTAAGGGCAAGCTGGTGGATTGGTTGACTGAGAGCGCCCAAGGTGTGGTGCGCTTTCAGGGCGGCCACAACGCGGGTCATACCCTGGTCATCAATGGCGTCAAGACGGCGTTGCACTTGATCCCCAGCGGCATCATGCGTGCGGGCGTAAAGTGCTACATCGGCAATGGCGTGGTGTTGTCTGCAGCAAAGCTTTTCGAAGAAATCGAAGGGCTGGAGAAAGCCGGCGTCGAGGTGCGTTCGCGCCTGCGCGTCAGCGAGGCCTGCCCGCTGATCCTGCCTTTTCATGCAGCGCTTGATGTGGCACGCGAAGCAGCGCGCGAGCACGGTGGGGTCGAGAAGATTGGTACCACTGGCCGCGGTATTGGGCCGGCATACGAGGACAAGATTGCCCGACGTGCATTGCGTGTGCAGGACATGAAATATCCCGAGCGCTTTGCAGCCAAGCTGCGCGAGCTGCTGGCCCTGCACAATCACGTGCTGACCACCTTCCTGGGCTCGGGCAGTTTCCAGTTTGGTGACGCGCTCAAGCCTTACATCCAAGATGGCAAGGTGCAGTTCGAGCCGGTTTTTGAAGAGGCGATGCGCCACGCCGAAATGCTCAAACCCATGATGGCCGACGTGTCGCGTGAACTCAACGAAGCCCATGTGGTAGGTGCCAATCTGCTGTTTGAAGGTGCGCAAGGCACCTTGCTGGATGTGGATCACGGCACCTATCCCTATGTGACTTCCAGCAATTGTGTGGCTGGCAACGCGGCAGCCGGCTCGGGTGTGGGGCCGGGTCAGTTGCATTACATCCTGGGTATCACGAAGGCTTACTGCACGCGCGTTGGCGGTGGCCCGTTTCCCACTGAACTGGAATGGGAAAAGCCCGGCACGCCTGGCTATCACATGAGCATCGTAGGTGCCGAGAAGGGTGTGACCACGGGACGCAGCCGTCGGTGTGGCTGGTTTGATGCTGCTTTGCTCAAGCGCAGTGCGCAAGTCAACGGCTTGTCGGGTCTGTGCATTACCAAATTGGATGTGCTGGATGGCTTGCAAGAGCTCTCTTTGTGTGTCGGCTATGAACTCGATGGTGAGCGCATTGATTTACTTCCCATGGGTGCAGAAGACATTGCACGCTGTGTACCTGTCTATGAACAAATAGAAGGTTGGTCCGACTCAACAGTGGGCGTCACTAACTACGACGAATTGCCTGCCAATGCCCGCCGGTATCTGGAGCGCATTGAGCAGGTCACGGGTGTGCCCATCGCCATGATTTCGACTAGCCCTGACCGAGATCACACGATCTTGATGCGCCATCCCTTCTCGGCAGAGTGACTGTTTTTTAGTCAAATTCGGCGCTTTCCATTTCTGAAAAGTGTTAGCGGCTATTTATTTAGGAGCATGGAATGCTGACAGAAGACGGCAAGCACCTCTACGTCAGTTATGACGAGTACCACAGCCTCATTGAGAAGCTAGCGCTCAAGGTGCATCAATCGGGGTGGGGGTTCGACACAATCTTGTGCCTCGCTCGCGGAGGACTGCGTCCAGGCGACATCTTGAGTCGCATCTTCGACAAACCGCTAGCCATCATGTCCACCAGCTCTTACCGGGCAGAGGCTGGTACTGTTCGAGGTAATCTGGATCTAGCGCGTTTCATTACGACGCCCAAGGGTGATATCGCTGGGCGGGTTCTGTTGGTAGATGACCTGGCTGACTCTGGTCACACGCTTCAAGCGGTGATTGACATGTTGAAGACCAGCTACAAACCCATCACGGAGTTGCGCAGCGCCGTGATCTGGACCAAGGGCCTGTCTGCTTTCAATCCAGACTACTCCGTCGAGTTCTTGCCGACAAACCCGTGGATTCATCAACCTTTCGAGAGCTACGATAGCCTGACGCCTGATAAGTTGCTGGAGAAGTGGCGTTGGTAAGCAGTTCGAAAGCAGCGTTGAGGCGGAAAGACGAAAAACTTTTCACCGCAATCGTTTTTTGGTATACAATCACAGATTCTCTGCAAAACAGCCGTTGTTATAAACATCAACATCAGGTGGTAGCGGGATGATAAAAAACCTGCCTTGTTTTGTTTCTCGGTTTAAAACTGGTGTATGATTCAAGGCTTCGCTGTTGAAGCGGACTGTGGCGTAAGTTGTGGTTTGCGGTGGTGGTGAGAAATTAGAAAGACACTC
>NZ_JBFWLZ010000025.1:0-44098 GCF_050251835.1 Diaphorobacter sp.
CCGCCATCAGGCAAGCCAAAAACGCCTCTAGCCCAGGTAAATCAAGCGCTAGCAGCTATTATTTTTGATAAGGGAGACACCATGACATTTCTGACCATCGAACAGGGCGGCGGCATCCTCACCGCCACCATGAACCAGCCCGAGACGCGCAACGCGCTCACCGGCAATACGGCAGTGCAGGAGTTCGTGCAGCTGTGCGACGCCGTGCGCAAGGACGCCAGCGTCAAGGTCATCATCCTGACCGGCGCCGGACCGGTGTTCAGCTCGGGCGGCAACGTCAAGGACATGAAGCGCTTCTTTGACGACGCGCTCACGCCCGACCTGATCCGCGAGGAATACCGCCAGGGCATCCAGCAGATCCCGCTGGCGATGCACCAGCTGGACGTGCCGGTGATCTGCGCCGTCAACGGCCCGGCCATTGGCGCGGGGCTGGATCTGACCTGCATGTGCGACATCCGCATCGCCGCCGACACGGCCACCTTTGCCGAGAGCTTCGTGCGCGTGGGCATCGTGCCCGGCGACGGCGGCGCCTGGCTGCTGCCGCGCGCCGTGGGCATGGCCAAGGCCGCAGAGATGGCCTTCACCGGCGATGCCATCAGTGCCCAGGAGGCTCTGGCCTGCGGCCTGGTCAGCCGCGTGGTGCCGGCCGAGCAGCTGCTGCCCACGGCGCGCGCGCTGGCCGAAAAAATCGCCGCCAATCCCGGCGCCGTGATGCGCATGACCAAGCGGCTGCTGCGCGAGGGGCAGGGCGCCACGCTGGCGTCGCTGCTGGAGCTGTCGGCCGGCTACCAGGCCATCGCCCACAAGACGGCCGACCACCGCGAAGCCGTCACCGCCTTCATTGAAAAGCGCGCGCCGCGCTTTCAGTGACCCGGGGCGCGCGCCTTATCAGCCAACGCGTACACGAAAAAGCCGGGGCAGGCGCTTGATAATGCCGCCATGGCATCTCCCCACAAACGCTTCTCGATGATCCGCGAGTTCCACCTCGCGGACTGGTTCACGCTGGGCAACGCGGTGTGCGGCGTGGGGGCGCTGTTCTCGTCGATGACCTACCTGGAAACGTCGGACGTGCGCCATGTGTACTTTGCCTGCGCGCTGGTGCTGGCGGCGCTGGTGTTCGACGTGCTGGACGGGCGCGTCGCGCGCTGGCGGCAAAAGACCTCGGCCATGGGGCGCGAGCTGGATTCGCTGGCCGACGTGATCTCGTTCGGCGTGGCCCCGGCCATCATCGCCTACGCCTGCGGCATGCAGGGCCTGTACGACCGCGTGGTGCTGGCCTTTTTCGTGGCCTGCGGCGTGTCGCGCCTGGCGCGCTACAACGTCACGGCCGAGACGCTCTCGGACGAGGGCGGCAAGGTCAGGCACTTCGAGGGCACGCCCATTCCCACCTCCATCGTGCTGGTGGGCCTGCTGGCGCTGGCCGCCAGCCAGGGCGCGGTGCGCGAGCAGTTGTGGCTGGGCAAGGTGCTGATTGCGGGCTTCACGCTGCATCCGCTGGTGCTGCTGTTTGCGCTGTCGGGCTCGCTGATGATCAGCCGCATCCGCATTCCGAAATTCTGACAACCCCCTGAGACGCTGACGCGCCTCGGCGCGGCCGCCAGAGGCGGCAGCTCTTCGGGGACGTCCAACCCTGCGCAGGCAGGCTTGGAGCCGCGCCCCTCAGCCCCTTCTCTCGCCGCGCTGCGCGCGGCGGGAAGGGGGACGCAGCCGGTGGACTGGCGAAGCCAGATCCACGGCTGCCCTGGCCTGGGGCGCGCCTGTTTTTGCCGCACTTCCTGACTCGGTGGCAGCGGCGCAGCGCGGGTACACTTTGCGGCTTCCAGGGGCCGCGGCGCGGCGCCTGCCTTTCCACCCCGATCCGCTCCATGGCCGTTGACACGGCGGGCCACGCCCGCACCCTCCTAGACCTCAAGAGCGCCCAGCTGCCCGTGGTGGCCGTGGTGCTCAAGACCGTTGATGTTTCCGTCATCGCTGCCGAGCTGGCCGCCCGCAGGGCCGACGACCCCGAATTTTTTGACAATGACCCGGTGGTGATCGACCTGTCGGCCGTTCACGACGAGCCGCAGCCCATCGACTTTGCCGCACTGGTGCAGACGCTGCGCAGCCATCGCACCCGGCCGGTGGCGGTGCGCGGTGGCAGCGGCGCGCAGATGCAGGCGGCCCATGAAGTGGCGGGTCTGATTGCCGCGCCCGACGTGCAGCACGCGCGCGTGCAGCCCCCGCGGGAGGTGATCCACGAGGTGGTTCGCGAGGTGGAGGTGGTGCGCGAAGTGCCCGTGCCGGCCCCGGGCACCGTGGTGGTGGACAAGCCGCTGCGCTCGGGCCAGCAGGTGTATGCGCGCGGCTCGGACCTGGTGGTGCTGGCCATGGTGAGCTTTGGCGCCGAGGTGATCGCCGACGGCAACATCCACGTGTACGCGCCGCTGCGCGGCCGCGCCATCGCTGGCGCCCGCGGCGACACCAGCGCCCGTATTTTCAGCACCTGCATGGAGCCGCAGCTGGTCTCCGTGGCAGGCATTTACCGCACCACCGAGACCGAGCTGCCCGACAACGTGCGCGGCAAGCCGGCCCAGGTGCGGCTGGACGGCGAGAAGCTGCTCATCGAGCCGCTGTGACCGTATTTCCCTTTCTTACTCCACAGACCGCAACGCAAGGACCTCTCAGAACATGGCCAAAATCGTCGTCGTGACCTCCGGCAAGGGGGGCGTGGGCAAGACCACCACCAGTGCCGCCTTCGCATCGGGCCTGGCGCTCGCCGGCCACAAGACCGCCGTCATCGACTTTGACGTCGGCCTGCGCAACCTGGACCTCATCATGGGCTGCGAGCGCCGCGTGGTGTATGACCTGATCAACGTGATCCAGGGCGAGGCCAACCTGAACCAGGCCCTCATCAAGGACAAGCAGTGCGACAACCTGTTCATCCTGGCCGCCAGCCAGACGCGCGACAAGGAAGCGCTGACGCAGGACGGCGTGGAAAAGGTGCTCAAAGACCTGTCCGACATGGGCTTTGACTACATCGTCTGCGACTCGCCCGCCGGCATCGAAAGCGGCGCGCTGATGGCCATGCACTTTGCCGACGAGGCGCTGCTGGTGACCAACCCCGAGGTGTCCAGCGTGCGCGACTCCGACCGCATCCTGGGCATGCTCAGCAGCAAGACCCGCCGCGCCATCGAGGGCGGCGAGCCCATCAAGGAGCATTTGCTGATCACGCGCTACAACCCGCACCGCGTGGAAGACGGCCAGATGCTGAGCCTGGAGGACATCCAGGACATCCTGCGCATCCAGCTGATCGGCGTGATCCCCGAGTCCGAAAGCGTGCTGCAGGCCTCCAACCAGGGCCTGCCGGCCATCCACCTGGCGGGCACCGACGTGTCCGAGGCCTACAAGGACGTGGTGGCGCGCTTTCTGGGCGAGGAAAAGCCCCTGCGCTTCATCGAGGCGGTCAAGCCCGGCTTCTTCAAGCGCATCTTCGGCGGGAGGTAATGGCCATGTCCCTGCTGTCCTTCCTGCTGGGGGAGAAGAAAAAGACGGCCTCGGTGGCCAAGGAGCGCCTGCAGATCATCCTGGCGCACGAGCGCAGCGGCCGCGGCGTCGGCCAGCCCGACTACCTGCCCGCACTGCAGCGCGAACTGGTGGCGGTGATCTCCAAGTACGTGAAGATCAATGCCGAGGATCTGAAGGTGAACTTCGAGCGCCAGGACGACCTGGAAGTGCTCGAAGTCAAGATCGAGCTGCCCGACACGGCGGCCAAGTAAGCACTTGGGGCAAGCGCCCGGGCCACAGCCCTGGCGGCTACTTGTCCAGCGGGCCCGCCGCGCTGGCCGACAGGCGGCCCAGCGCGTGCTCGGTATAGAACACGCCGCCGTGGTACAGCAGGGGCGAGGCGCCCTCCCGGTGGCTGCAGTGCTCTACCTGGCCCACGAAGATCGTGTGGTCGCCCTCCACGTACTGGCTGCGGTTGGCGCACTCGAACACCGCCGCCGCGCCTTCGATCACGGGCGCACCGCTGAGGCCGGGCCGGTGGGCCACGCCGGCCCAGCGGTCGATGCCGCGCGTGGCAAAGCGCTCGGCCAGCGCGCGCTGGTTCACCGTCAGCACATTGATGGCGTAATGCGTGGCGCTGGTGAATGCCTGCAGCGAAGAGGATTTGTGCCCCAGGCTCCACAGCACCAGCGGCGGATCGAGCGACACCGAGTTGAACGAGTTGGCCGTCAAGCCGAACAGCGCCCCATCGGCGCCGCAAGCCGTGACGATGGTCACGCCCGTGGCGAACATGCCCAGCGCGTCGCGAAACTCGCGCGGGGCAAAAGCAGGCGGCTGGCTGGCTGTCAGGGGGCTGGCGGACGGACGGGGCGGGGAGCTGTTCACGAGGGGGGAAGGCGCTCAGAAGGCGGCGCGGCAGTCAAATGCGGGTTGCCATTATCCGTCCGCCGCCGCGCCGATGGGGATGCGGCGCCGATAGGGTTATCGGCTCCCCGGTTACCCAAGGCTGGCTAACATGCAGCGCATGAATACCTTGCCCTTGCCCCGACCGTCCTTCAAGGCGCAGATGCACCAGGCGCGCGAGGATGCCATCGTCGAGGCTGCCAGCCGTCTGCTGGGCGAAAAAGGCTTCGAGACCATGACGGTGGACGAGGTGGCCGCCCACGCGGGCATTGCCAAGGCCAGCCTGTACAAGCACTTTGCCGGCAAGGACGACCTGTGCGCCGCCGCCATGGTGCATGTGGTGGAGCGCCTGCAGCGCGTGATGGACGGGCTACCCGCCGAGCTGACCGCCCTGCAGCGCCTGCAGGCGCTGCTGCGCTGGTCCCTGCATCGGCAACTGACCGAAGAGGTGCCGCTTTTGCCTGGCCGCAGCTCCGCGCTGGCCCAGGCGCTGCGCGACTGCGACGCCTACCAGGCGGCGATGCGGCAGGTGCATGTCCGCATCAGGGGCTGGGTCGTGCAGGCCCAGGCCGAGGGCGCGCTGCGCCGTGATCTGCCGCCCGAAGTGATCTTGTGCGCGCTGCTGGCACGCAGCGCAGACCCCATGTTGTACATGCTGCGCGACCTGGGCCATGCCGACGAGCGCATCATCGACTGGGTCATGGACATCTGCCTGAGCGGCCTGACCCCAGGGCCCGTCGCGTTGGCGGGCTGATCAGCGCACCAGCAGCACCGGCACGTCGCAGTTGGCCAGCACCTGCGTGCTGACCGAGCCCATCACCAGTTTGCCCAGCGAGCCGTGGCCATGCGTGCCCATGACGACCAGGTCGAACTTGCCGGACTCGGCCACCTTGGCGATGGTCTCGCCGGCATGTCCCACCTTGGTGACGGTCTTGAGATCCACACCGTGGCGGCCCATGAACTTGACCACGGGTGCCAGCACCTTGTCGCCCTCTTCGGCGTAGTACTTCTCTACCACTTCCTTGCCCAGCGCAGCGCGCGCGCGCGGGGGCAGTTGCGGCTGCACCGTGATGGCCGTGTAGGCGTGATTGGTGCCCAGCATTTCGTCATGCGCAGCCAGGTAGGCCAGCATTTTCTTGGTGTATTTGCTGCCGTCGACAGCGAGCAGGATGTTCATGTAAGGTTCTCCGGTAACGGGGTATCAGTCTAATCAGCGTCCGCGCCTGTGGCCCGGGAGGCAGCCCCAGGCCTGGCTCGTGGTTCCGTCGTGCGCCGACCTTGGGCGCAGGAGGCTGTCCAAACCGCAAATCACCGGCTGCAAACCCGGCCAGAGCGGTGCTGGCCGGGGCTTGCCTGTTGCCTTTGGCGCCTTGAATCTGACAGCCTCCTGACGCCCATAAGCATCATACGGTCAGCACGCACTGCGGCAGAAAGCCGGCCTGTTCCGCTTTGCGGGCGTAGCCCAGCGGATTGGCCACCACGCGGCAGGACCAGGGCGTGCCGTCGGCATGGCTGCCCTGGGCCAGGTAGTCGCTGGGCGCGTGCAGGTGGCCATGCAGCCACAGGCGGGCATGGGGCAGGCAGTCGTCCAGGGCGCTGCAAAAACCGGCGGTGCCGGGCACCAGGCCGTAGCGCGGGTCGGCGCTGCGCAGGCTGGGCGCGAAATGCGTGATGGCGACTGTGGGGCCGTCATGAGGCTGGGCCAGGGCCTCGCGCAGCCAGGCCTGGCAGGCCAGGGCCTGGTCGCGCACCTGTGGCGCCAGAAACGGCGCGCCGCCGCGGGTGGTGCCGGTTTTGGCCAGGTAGTAATTGGCCGCGCGAAAGGCTTTCTCGCGCTGGCGCAGCCGCTGGCCCAGGTCGGTGATGGCGCCGTGGTCGGCCAGGGCGTCAAAGTCGCTCCATAGCGTGGTGCCCACCAGGCGCACGCCTTGCAGCACCGCGCTGGCGCGCTCCAGCCAGATCAGGCCCAGGCGGTCGCAGGTGCGGCGCAGGCGGTCGTGGGCCGCGTCGAAGTCCTGCATGTCGTACTCGTGGTTGCCGGGCACGAACACCACCGGCGTGGGCCAGCCGGCGTATTGCGGCAGGGGTGAAAAGCGCGCCAGTCCGAAGTCGTCGTCCGTCAGCTGCGAGCCGCTTTGGTACGAGCCGATGTCGCCGGCCAGCACCAGCAAGTCGGCGCCCGGGGCCGGGCTGGGGCTGAAGTGGGGGTGCACCTCCAGGTGCAGGTCGGACAGCAGTTGCAGCTTCATGGGGTGTCAGGGTGCAGGAAACTCTGGCGCGTGATGGGCGCCGGCATGTTGCGCGCTGCGCGCGACGGCATTGCGCAGCCAGCGGTGGGCGGGGTCCAGGCTGCGGCGGCGGTGCCACAGCGCGTCCACGTGCACGGCGGGCAAGGGCATGGGCAGCGGGCGCCAGATCAGCTCGCCGCCTGCATTGGCTACGCCGACAAAGTGATGCGGCAGTACGGTAAGCAGATCCGACGTAGCCACCACGCGGCCGGCGGTGAAGAACTGGTTGACGGTGAGCACGATGCGCCGGTCGCGCCCCAGCGCGGTGAGCGCCTCGTCGATGAAGCCATAGGGTTTGCCTGAAAAGCTCACCAGCAGATGGCGCGCGGCGCAAAACCGGTCCAGCGTCAGCAGCGCGCCTGCCAGCGGGTGGCCTGCGCGCATCGCGCAGACGTACTGGCCCTCGTACAGGCGTGCGCTGTCGTGCGCCACCAGGCTGTCGGACTGCGCCCGCGCGGTCAGGTCGGTCAGCACCGCCGGAAAGTAGCCCACCGCCAGATCAATGCTTTGGTCGTCCAGCAGACGGCGTGGGTCGCGCGTGGTCAGCGGCACCACGCGCAGCGAGATGCCGGGCGCCTCGCGTTCCACGATTTCGATTAGCGGCGGAATCAGCGTGGCGCCTGTGGCATCGGCCATGGCCAGCACAAACGTGGTCTGCGCCGTGGCCGGGTCGAAGTGCCCCGGCGCCAGCGACTCCTGCAGCTGCGCCAGCGCCTGGCGCACGGTGGGCCATAGCGCCAGAGCGCGCGGCGTGGGCTCCACGCCGTTGCCGCGGCGCACTACCAGCTCGTCACCCACGGCCTCGCGCAGGCGGCGCAGCGCATTGCTGACCGCCGGCTGGGTGATGGCCAGTTTCTCGGCCGCGCGGGTCAGGTTGCGCTCCGCCATCACTTCATCAAAAACCCGCAGAAGGTTCAGATCCAGGGTGCGGAAGTTCAGCGGGGCGGGGTCTGCATCATCAAGCATATGAATGTCGATGATTCAACATATAAATTAGACAATGCACAGGGTAAACCCTAGGATTGCGACATCGCCCGGCAATTTCGCCACAAGCGGCATCAAAGGGTTTTCATCATGACCAAGTTTGTACACATCGACTTTCACCCCGAGCACCGCGGCATTGCCCGCATCGAGGGCGGCGTGAATCACCTGCGCCAGATCGTGGCCCGCTTCGACGGCGCGCGTGGCGCGGCGTCTTTGCTGGTGGCCGCTTTGGTGTCGGCCCTGCTGGTGGCGGCCAACCAGATGGTGGACGCCTGGGGCGACGGCCACCTGGTCGCCGGATGGATGGTGCTGTGGGCGATCGCGTTTACGGCCCCGGCGCTGCTGTCCGCGCCAGCCAGGAATGCGGTGGTGGCGCTGCGCACCGCACGCCGGGCCTGGATGCAGGCACGCCAGCGAGAGGCCGACGACGAGAAGACCTGGAACGCCGCCCTGCACGATGCCCGCGTCATGGCTGACCTGAGCCGCGCCATGAACGGCATTGCCGTCGAGGACATGCGCCGCTACGCCTGAACCGGCGCCCGCTTGCCGGGCACCCCGGAACGCCAGGGCACCTTCGGGTGCCCTTTTTGTTGCGGTGCGCCCATGCTGGTCACACAAGAAAAAACCCCGCGCCACGGGGGGGTGGCTGCGGGGCCGGGGGCTGCGTGACCTGCGGGCGACTGATGCCGCCCGCGGTGCGCGGCGTCAGACTCAGGCGGCAGCCAGACGCTTTTCCAGTGCGGCCTTGGTGGCCAGCAACTCTTGCGGCAGGTGGTAGGCCAGCTTGTCGAAGTGCTCGGCGTGCAGCTTCAGCTCTTCGGTCCAGGCGGCCTTGTCGATGCTGGTCACCGTGTTGAACTGGTCGGCGCTGAACGACAGGCCGGTCCAGTTGATCTCGGCATATTGCGGGGCCACGCCGAACATCGTCTCCTGGCCCTGGGCCTGGCCCTCGATGCGGTCCAGCATCCACTTGAGCACGCGCATGTTGTCGCCGTAGCCGGGCCAGACAAATTTGCCGCCTTCGTCCTTGCGGAACCAGTTCACGCAAAAGACCTTGGGCAGGCTGTGGCCTGTGCTTTCGAGATTGCGCCCGATGTTCAGCCAGTGCTGGAAGTAGTCGCTCATGTTGTAGCCGCAGAACGGCAGCATGGCGAACGGGTCGCGGCGCACCACGCCCTGCGCGCCAAAGGCGGCGGCGGTGGTCTCGGAGCCCATCGTGGCGGCCATATAGACGCCTTCCGTCCAGTTGCGCGCCTCGGTCACCAGCGGCACGGTGGTGGAGCGGCGGCCGCCGAAGATGAAGGCGTCGATGGGCACGCCAGCGGGGTTGTCCCACTCGGGGTCCAGGGCCGGGTTGTTGGTGGCGGCCACGGTGAAGCGCGAGTTGGGGTGCGCGGCCTTGGCGCCGGTTTCCTTGGCGATTTGCGGCGTCCAGTCCTTGCCTTGCCAGTCGATCAGGTGGTCGGGCAGCGCGCCGCCGTGGTCTTTCTCCATGCCTTCCCACCACACGTCGCCGTCGTCGGTCAGAGCGACGTTGGTGAAGATCACGTCCTTGTCCAGGCTGCGCATGCAGTTGGGGTTGGTGTGCATGTTGGTGCCGGGAGCCACGCCAAAGTAGCCGGCTTCGGGGTTGATGGCGTACATCTTGCCGTCGGCGTGGGGCTTGATCCAGGCGATGTCGTCACCGATGGTGGTCACCTTCCAGCCCGCAAAGCCGGCTTCGGGCGGCACCAGCATGGAGAAATTGGTCTTGCCGCAGGCGCTGGGGAAGGCGGCTGCGACGTGGTACTTCTTGCCCTGCGGGCTGGTCACGCCCAGGATGAGCATGTGCTCGGCCAGCCAGCCCGGGTTGCCAGCGGGTTCCTGCGAGGCCGCGCGGCCCATGGTGGAGGCGATGCGCAGCGCCAGGCATTTCTTGCCCAGCAGCGCGTTGCCGCCGTAGCCCGAGCCGTAGGACCAGATCTCGCGCGTCTCGGGGTAGTGGACGATGTACTTGACCTTGGGGTTGCAGGGCCAGCTGGTGGCATCCTTCTCGCCGGGCTGCAGCGGCGCGCCCACGGTGTGCATGCAGGGCACGAAATCGCCGTCGGTGCCCAGCACGTCGTACACGGCCTTGCCCATGCGGGTCATCAGCTTCTGGTTCACGGCCACGTAGGCGCTGTCTGTCAGCTCCACGCCGATGTGGGCAATGTGGCTGCCCAGCGGGCCCATGCTGAAGGGCACCACGTACATGGTGCGCCCGCGCATGCAGCCGTCAAACAGCGGCTGCAGGGTGGCGCGCATCTCGGCAGGGGCCATCCAGTTGTTGGTCGGGCCTGCGTCTTCCTGCTTCTCGGAGCAGATGTAGGTGCGGTCTTCCACGCGGGCCACGTCCGACGGGTCGGACCAGGCCAGAAAGCTGCCCGGGCGCTTGGCGGGGTTGAGTTTCTTGAAAGTGCCGGCATCGACCAACTGCTGGCACAGGCGGTCGTACTCTTGCTGCGAGCCGTCGCACCAGTAGATGCTGTCGGGCTTGCATAGAGCAGCCATCTCGGCCACCCAGGCGATCAGCCGGGCGTTTTTGACGTAAGCGGGCGCCTGAATGTTCAGGCCTTGCATGGTGGGTGCGTTCATCGGAGGGCGCTTTGAAGTTGAAAAAACAGTCTTTTGAAAGACGGCGGGCCGGTGCGCAGTGCAACGCGTCTGCGCGGCAAGAGGCTGCCTTGTCTTTGAAAAAACAGCTGGGTTTGCGTGAGCCGGGGTTGGGGGCGCTGGCAATGGCACCCGGGCAACCCGGCAAAAGTGACGATTCTATGAAGATGCCCCCGGTTTGTCTTTCCGTCAGTGGGCAAAATAATGCAAAAGACGCATGAGGTTATGCGGCTTATGCTGCGGTGGTGCAGGAGGCCTTTGCGGTCGCTGTGGCGCAAGCGGCTGCCGGATTGCCAAAAAAACAAGCCCCGCCGGGGCGGGGCTTGCAGGTCATCGGGGGGCGCAGGCGTGCTGCTACGTTCAAGCCATATGCACGGCAATGAAAGCCAGCAGAAACATCATCGCCGCACCCACCGCCGGAATCACCACGGGGATCAGGTGCACCACGGATTCGGCGGCGTCGGTGGCCTGGGCGGCCTCGACGTCGGCGGCGTTGGGGGCAATGTGGTGGTCATGGGCCATGGGGCGGGTCTCCTGTGGTGGCGGTTGCCTGTGATGCGCCAAAGTTTAGCCACAGCGCCGCGGCCGCGGGCACGGGCATAACCCGCATGCGTGGCGGCTGCGATGCCAGCGCGCCGCGCTGCACTAGCGCAGCTGCGCCTGCATCTGCGCCGCGTGCAGCATGTCCAGCACCTGCTGCACATGCGCCTGGCCGCGGGTTTGCAGCACCAGCTCGATCTCCACGTTCTGCGCCGCCAGCAGGGTGAAGGCGCGCTGGTGGTGCACCTCTTCGATGTTGGCGCCCGTCTCGGCCACGATGGCCGTGATGCGCGCCAGCATGCCGGGCACATCGCGCGCGCTGACGGTGATGCGCGCCAGCCGTCCCGAGCGCACCATGCCGCGCTCGATGATGGCCGCGAGCAGCAGCGGGTCGATATTGCCGCCACTGAGCACCAGCCCCACCTTTTTGCCGGCAAAGCGCCCGGGGTGGCGCACCAGCGCCGCCAGCCCGGCGGCGCCCGCGCCCTCGACCAGGGTTTTTTCAATCTCCAGCAGCATCAGCACCGCCTGCTCGATGTCGCCCTCATCGACCAGCAGCAGGTCGTCCACCAGGCGGGCAATGATCTGCCGCGTCATCTGCCCCGGCTGCCCCACGGCAATGCCCTCGGCAATCGATGACGTGCCCTGCGCGTGGTGCGTGCCCTTGATGGCATTGACCATTGCCGGAAACCGCGTCGTCTGCACGCCCACGATTTCGATGCCCGGCTTGATGGCGCGCGCCGCCGTGGCCATGCCCGCCAGCAGTCCGCCGCCGCCCACCGACACCACCAGCGCATCCAGGTCGGGCTGGGCGGCCAGCATCTCCAGCACCAGCGTGCCCTGGCCGGCGGCCACGGCCTCGTCGTCATACGGGTGCACAAAGGTCAGGCCCTGCGCATCGGCCAGCTGGTAGGCGTGCGCGCGGGCTTCTTCCAGCGTGTCGCCGTGCAGCACCACCTCTGCGCCAAAGCCGCGGGTGCGGTCCACCTTCACCGCGGGCGCAAAGCGCGGCATGACGATCACCGCCCGCAGCCCCAGTCGCTGCGCGTGGTAGGCCACGCCCTGGGCATGGTTGCCCGCGCTCATGGCGACCACGCCGCGCGCGCGCTCTTGCGGCGTCAGCAGGCTCAGCTTGTTGCAGGCGCCGCGCTCTTTGAACGAGGCGGTGAACTGCAGGTTCTCAAACTTGAGGAACACCTGCGCGCCCACGATCTGCGACAGCGTGCGCGACTCCAGGCAGGGCGTGTGCAGCAACTGACCGTGCAGGCGATCGGCGGCTTGCTGGATGTCTTGAAAAGTGAGCATGCCGCATTGTGGCGCAGCGCGATCGGGACTGCGTTGCTACTGTAAGCATAGCTGTCAGCGCTTTATTGATAAGGGCTGGAGGCGGTTTTTATTGTGATTTTTTGCCTGCAGACGGCTGTCGATACGCTTTGGCACGCCCGCCAAGTGCTGCAAATGCCTGCAGCACCCAAAAAATGGGGCTTTTTTAGCACCTGGCCCCATTAAATCAAGCGCCAAATGCTATTAATAAAGTAGCAAATCAGCGCAACACGCGGCAATTGCCGAACTCGCAGCGAACGGCCAGCGCGTCGCCGTTGCTGCAAGGCACGGTGTAAGTCTCAAAGCCTGGCCCCTTGGCCGCCAGCGTGGCCACCGGCTGGGCGTGGCAGGCCTGCGCGCGCGCCAGGCGCTCGGCGCTGAAGGCGTCGGCACCGACAGGCCGCGTTGCGGCTGGCGGGGCGGCATACCCGTGCGGCAAGGTTTGGGGCGCATAGGCAGCGGTGGCCGGCGGCGCGAGCCGGTGGCCCAAGCCCGCCATGCACTGCGCAACCAGCTGGCGCCGCCGCTCCAGTGCCTGCAGCCCCTGGGACGCGCCAGCCATCGCACCGCCCGCCAGCGCCCAGTCGCGCACGCCGGTGTCGCTGCGCGCCAGCCCCCACGCCAGAAAGCCCGCCACCAGAGCGCCCTGCACCACGGCGTCCAGCGCCTCGGTCAGCACGCCCACCTGCTGGGCGCGACTGCGGCAGGCCTGCAGGTCGGCGTCGTAGCGGGCGCGGGCGTCTGCGGCGGGGGGTGATTCGGTCGCTGACGAAGGGGTCGGGTTCGGTGCAGCGCAGCCGCACAGTGCCAGGCAGACGGCCAGCGCTGCTGCCGTGGGGCGTGCGGCGGTCAGTTGGTGCTCAGGCTGTCGCATGGGGCCATGTCCATTCCATTGCGATGACTGGACGCGGGCGCCTGGCCCTCAGGCCGCTTCGGCCTGAAACAGCCGCCGCGCGCCCACCGGCGCCACGGCGCGGGCAATGGCGCCGATGTGGTCGGGCGTGGTGCCGCAGCAGCCGCCCACGATGTTGACCAGCCCCTCGGCCGCAAACTCGTGCACCAGGCGGCTGGTCACCTCAGGCGTTTCGTCAAAGCCGGTGTCGCTCATCGGGTTGGGCAGGCCGGCGTTGGGGTAGCAGCTGATGAAGGTGTCGGGCGCGGCGCGGGCCAGCTCCTGGATGTAGGGGCGCATCAGCGCCGCGCCCAGCGCGCAGTTCAGGCCCACCGACAGCGGGTTGGCATGGCGCACGCTGTGCCAGAAGGCGGTTACGGTCTGCCCGCTCAGGATGCGGCCCGACGCATCGGTCACGGTGCCGCTGATCATGATGGGCAGGCATTCGCCGGTCTGCTCGAACGCCTCGTCAATCGCAAACAGCGCCGCCTTGGCGTTGAGGGTGTCAAAAATCGTCTCCACCAGCAGCACGTCGGCGCCGCCCTCGATCAGCGCCAGCGTCTGCTGCAGGTAGGCCGCGCGCAGCTGCTCGAAGCTGATGTTGCGCGCGCCGGGGTCGTTCACGTCGGGGCTGATGCTGGCCGTCTTGGGCGTGGGGCCCAGAGCGCCCGCCACAAAGCGCGGCTGGTCGGGCGTGCTGAACTTGTCGCAGGCCGCGCGCGCCAGCCGGGCGCTTTGCAGGTTCATCTCGTAGGCCAGATCGGCCATGCCGTAGTCGTCCTGCGCGATGGTGGTGGCGCCAAAGGTGTTGGTCTCGATCAGGTCGGCGCCGGCGGCCAGATAGCCCTCGTGAATGTCGCGAATCACGTCGGGGCGCGTCAGGCTCAGCAACTCGTTGTTGCCCTTCACGTCGCGCGCAAAGTCCTTGAAACGCTCGCCCCGGTAGTGGGCCTCGGTCAGCCGAAAGCGTTGAATCATCGTGCCCATGGCACCGTCCAGGATGACGATGCGCTGCTCAAGCATGGCGGGCAGCGCTTGCGCGCGGGTGTAGTGGGGCAGGGTCATGGGGGCGATTGTAGGAAGCCGGGGCCAGCCCCGGTGGCAGGCGCACAATAACGGGCTTTGCGCCATGTCCGGGCGATCCGCATGACCGCGTTTCATCGGCAGAAAGCGTATCCAGCGTCTATTGAATAAGCGCCAGCAGCTATCCAAAAGAGAGTCATCCAGCTTGTCCCCCGCCCATTTCGTCCTGCACGATGTCTTTGGCTACGAGCAGTTCCGTGGCCCGCAGCAGGCCATCGTTGACCATGTGATCGACGGCGGCGATGCGCTGGTGCTGATGCCCACGGGCGGCGGCAAAAGCCTGTGCTACCAGGTGCCGGCCATCGTTCGGCGCGATGCGGGGCGGGGTGTGACGGTGGTGGTCTCGCCGCTGATTGCGTTGATGCACGACCAGGTGGGCGCGTTGCACGAGGCGGGGGTGGATGCGGCGTTTCTCAACTCCACGCTCGACTGGCAGCAGACGCTGGACGTCGAGCGGCGCCTGGCGCGTGGTGAGATCACGCTGCTGTACGCCGCGCCCGAGCGCGTGACGACCGAGCGCTTTCTGGGCCTGCTCGACGACCTGCATGCGCGCGGGCAGCTGAGCCTGTTTGCCATCGACGAGGCGCATTGCGTGAGCCAGTGGGGCCACGACTTTCGGCCCGAGTACCGCCAGCTGACGGTGCTGCACCAGCGCTACGCCGGCGTGCCGCGCATTGCGCTGACGGCCACGGCCGATGCGCTCACGCGCGCCGACATCGTCGAGCGCCTGCAGTTGCAAGACGCCCGGCAGTTCGTCAGCAGCTTTGACCGGCCCAACATCCGCTACCGCATCGAGGAAAAAAAGGATGCCACCACGCAGTTGCTGCGCTTCATCGAGCGCGAGCACCCGGAGGATGCGGGCGTGGTGTATTGCCAGTCGCGCAAGCGCGTGGAGGAGCTGGCCGACACGCTGTGCCAGGCTGGCCTGAATGCGCTGCCCTACCACGCGGGCCTGCCACCCGAGGTGCGCCAGCGCCACCAGGACCGTTTTTTGCGCGAGGACGGCATCGTGATGGTGGCGACCATTGCGTTTGGCATGGGCATCGACAAGCCGGACGTGCGCTTTGTCGCCCATGTGGACATGCCCAAGAACATCGAGGGCTACTACCAGGAAACGGGCCGCGCCGGCCGTGATGGTCTGCCCGCCGACGCCTGGATGGCCTATGGCCTGCAGGACGTGGTGAACCAGCGCCGCATGATCGACGAGAGCCCCGCGGCCGAGGATTTCAAGGCCGTGATGCGCGGCAAGCTGGATGCGCTGCTGGGCCTGGCCGAGGCCACCGACTGCCGGCGCGTGCGGCTGCTGGCGTACTTTGGCGAGGCCTCACAACCCTGCGGAAATTGTGACAACTGCCTGAATCCGCCCGCGGTGTGGGACGGCACCGACGCCGCGCGCAAGCTGCTATCGACCATCTATCGCGTGCACGAGGCCAGTAGGCTGACTTTCGGCACGGGCCACATCCTGGACATCGTGCGCGGCAAGGTGACGGACAAGGTCACGCAGTTCGGCCATGAAAAGCTGTCCACCTTTGGCCTGGGCAAGGATTACACCGAGGCGCAATTGCGCGGCGTGCTGCGCCAGCTGCTGGCTGCTGGCGCCGTGGGCCTGCACAAGGTAGCGACGGAGGGCGGGCACAGTTTTGACACGCTGGCGCTGACGGCTGGCTCGCGCCCCGTGCTGCGTGGCGAGCAGCGCGTGCTGCTGCGCGAGGCCACGGCAGCGGCTGCAGCCAGAAAGTCGCGCCGCACCAGCGCGCCGCCCGCGGCCGCCGCCAGCCTGGGGCAGCAGGCGCAGGTGCGCTTCATCAACCTGAAGGCCTGGCGCGCCGAGGTGGCGCGAGAGCACAACCTTCCGGCTTATGTGATCTTTCACGACGCCACGCTGGCGGCGATTGCCGAGCGCGCCCCGGCCACACTGCAAGACCTGCAGGGCATCAGCGGCATGGGAGCGAAGAAGCTGCAGGCCTACGGCGAAGAGGTGCTGCGGGTGTGCGGCGCAGGGGCGCCGGGCGCTTAGTGCGGCCGGGCTATCAGATCGCCAGGGCGAGCGCGTCGTCGTCCTTGGCGGGCATGGCGTTGCTGCGCGCAAAGTCCTCGAAGGCGGCAGGCTCCAGCGGGCGGCTGTACCAGTAGCCCTGCATGTGGTCGCAGCCAAAGGTGTCCAGCAGGGTGGCCTGTTCGGCGGTTTCCACGCCTTCGGCAATCGTCGTCATGTGCAGGCTTTGCGCCATTTTGATGATGGCCTTCACAATGGCCTGGTTGCTGGCCTCGTCGGCCAGCTCGCGCACGAACGACTGGTCGATCTTGAGTGTGTCGATGGCGTAGCGCTTGAGGTAGCTCATGGACGAATAGCCCGTGCCGAAGTCGTCCAGCGACACCCTGAAGCCCACCTGGTGCAGGCCGCGCAGGGTGGACTCGGCCAGCACGGGGTTCTTCAGGGCCACGGCCTCCGTCAGCTCCACCTCGATGCGCTGGGGCGACACGCCCACGCGCTGCATGATGGCCTGCAGGTCTTCGACCAGCTGGGGCCGGGCAAACTGCGCCGCCGATACGTTGACCGCCATCACCAGCGGCGGCAGGCCGGCGTCGTCCCATTGGCGCAGCTGGCGGGCGGCATGCTCCACCACCCACATGTCGATGGATACGATGGTGCCGTTTTGCTCGGCGATCGGTATGAATTCGGCCGGCGACACCAGGCCCCACTTGGGGTGGTGCCAGCGCAGCAGCGCTTCGGCGCCCACCAGCTCGCCGGTGGTCAGCGCACGCTGCGGCTGGTAGACCAGAAACAGCTCGCCCTTGCGCACCGCGTCCTTGAGGCCGGCCGCCAGCTCCAGCGAGCGTTGCGAGTGCGCCTGCATCTCGGGCGCGAAAAAGCGCAGCGCGTTGCGTCCGTCCTGCTTGACGCGGTACATGGCCACCTCTGCGGCTGCCGCCAGGGTGCTGGCGGCTTCGGCATCGCCCGGGTACACGGCAATGCCTGCGGATGCGCTGACCGACACCTGATTGCCCTGCACCGCCAGCGGCGTTTGCAGTTGCGCCAGTGCGTCCTGCGCCAGCAGCGCCACCGAAGCCTGATCCGCATCGGGCACGATGGCCGCGAAGGTGTCGCCAGAGTAGCGCGCCAGCGCGATCTTTGGGCCCATGCAACTGCGCAGGCGCTTGGCTAGCGCCACCAGCAGCTCGTCGCCCGCCCGGTGGCCCATGGTTTCGTTGATGACCTTGAAGTTGTCCAGATCCATCCACACCACCGAGAGCCTGCCCTGCACAGCGCTGGCGGCTTCGATGGCGGCATCCAGCTGCTCGTCAAAGGCTTTCTTGTTGAGCAGGCTCGTCAGCGTGTCGTAGTCGGACAGCGCACGGATGCGCTCTTCGGCTTCGCGCTGGGGGGTGATGTCTTCCTTGTGGGCAACGTAATGCGTCACCCGTCCCGCCGCATCGCGTATCGGGTAGAGCGAGGCGCTTTCGGTGTAGACCTGGCCATTCTTGCGGCGGTTGATCAGTTCGCCCTGCCAGGGCTGGCCCTGGGGCAGCTTGCCCCACATGTCTTCATAGATGCTCCTGGGTGTCAGGCCGGACTGCAGCATCCGGGGGTTTTGCCCCAGGATTTCTTGCGCGGTGTAGCCGCTGACCTTGCTGAAGGCCCGGTTGACGTAAATGACGCTGCCCTTCACATCGGTAATGACCACCTGGTGCGGGCTTTGCTCCAGCGCCTCGGACAGCCGGTGGATCACTGCCTCCTGGCGGCGCTGGATGGTGCGCTGCCAAATGGCATCGGCCAGCGTCTGCAGCGCCTGCAGATCCTGGTCGCTATAGTCTTTGGCCTTGTTGGCTACGCCCAGCAGCATGCGCACTTTGCCGCCAGCCACCACGGGCAGGCTGACCAGGCGTTGCAGGTCCTCCGGGGCCTGGGGTTGGCCGCCGCACGCCGAGGCGGCGATCTGATTCAGCACCACGGGGCGGCGCTCGCGCAGGGCCTGCGACCAGAGGGTGGACTGGCACGGCCCGCAGTCGCCGCATGCGGCGCTGGCCGAGCAGCTGGCCATCTCGCTGCCGTCCTCGCCTTCCTGTACCAGGTAGATCACCGAGATCGCGCTGTCCGTCAGCTGCGCGGCATGCTCCACGCCCCGGCGCAGAAAGTCTGCCTCCAGCGCGTGGGTGTCGAGCTGCTGCAAGTCCAGCAGTGCGGCGTTCAGGCGGGACTCGAAGCGGATGCGCTGCTCGCCCAGCACCGTGGCAGTGATGTTGCGCGCCAGCATCAGGTAGGTGTCTTCGTGGCCTGCAAGGCCGGGTTTTTTGGAGACCGCCAGCTCGAAGTGATGCAGCCCTGTCGCCAGCTGCAGGCTGATGCGCTGGCCGCGCGCCGATCCGCTGCGCTCGGCCTCGGCCAGCGCCTGCATGCAGGTGGCGGCGCTGTCGGCGGGCATGATCTGCCCCACCGATTTGCCCAGCAGCTCGGCGGCTGGCGCCGCAAGGGTCGAGGGCTCGTTGGTGTGTATCGACAGGTAAACGCCCTGGCGGTTCAGCTCGAACAGCAGATCGGGCAGCGTGTCCAGCGTGGCACGCTGGCGGGCCTCGGCGACGCGCAGTTCATGGTAGGGGGTATGCACCGTCTCCACGAACAGCCCCCGGTACAAAAACCAGCAGGCGATGAACTTGTACAAATGGCCGGCCAGGTTGTACAGGTCGGTCACGTTGGCGTAGAGCGTGAAGAAAAACTCGCCCGCAGCCAGGGTGAAGGCAGCCAGCGCCAGGCGCACCAGGCCAAACTCGCGCGACTGGCGCAGGTGGGTCAGAAAACCCAGGCCCGCTGCCAGGTACAGGGCAATCAGGCCGTATTCAAAGTTGATTTTGAAGTCTGTCAGGCCCTCGCCGGCGATGAAGGTGCGGGGCATCCATTGCGACTGAAACAGCAGCACGTAGTGCACAGCGCCCACGGTCAGCAACACGCCCGCCAGCCCGCCGCGGCGCGCCAGCGGCCCCAGGCGGCCGTTCCAGTCGCGCGGCCATAGTGCGGCGCCCAGCAAGGCCAGGGCCGCCATCAGGCGGGCGGCCAGCCAGAAGTTGATGGCCTTCTCGGGCCCGCTGGGTGTGATGAAGGCGGGCATGCCGTCGTAGGACAGGGCGTGGGTCAAATCCAGCAGGCCCACGCCCATCAGGCCCAGCCCCAGGATCAGCGCCCGCCCGTTGGGGCGGTACTGCTGCGTCACCCAGGCAATGCCGAACACCATGGCCGCCATGGAGATGGAGAGAACCTCCAGCATCGTGTGCAGCGGCAGGTAACCCGCCAGGCCGCGTGCGGCACTGGGAGCAGGCAGCGCCCAGACCAGGCACAGCCCGGCCAGCAGCACGAAAAGCCAGCCGAGCGACTGACGCAATTCTTGGTGGTGTGCGGGGTGCATCATGTACTGGGGGGTGAAAGCAGGGCAGGCCCCTGCCTGTGTTGGGTTGCGCGCGCCAGCGCCAGAATGTAGACAAGCGCTAAATAGTGCAGTTATTCATTAAAAAGCGTTTCGATTGGTAAACGCAATGAATGAGGTCAATTTCCCTGTTCAGCGCCCGAGAAGTCTTATAACTGTCACTACTGTGCTCTTGCGTGAGGGGGTCTTGCGCCAGATCAAACTCTGGCAAATATGAAGCTGGATTTCGCGCCCGGTGCGGCTCTGCGACACTGGGTGCGCCATGGCTTCATCCATTGACCCGCCTCGTCCGCCGCACGCCCCCGTTGCACGCGTGCGGGCCGAGGCTGCGCTGCAGCAGCAGAACTGGCTGCTGGCCGCGCCGGGTACGGCGCTCGCAGATGCGAGCGGGCCTGCGCACCCGGTAGGCGCATCGCCCCAGCCGCCCGGTGCTGCAGCGGCAGCGCCGGGTGAGCGCCTGACCCTGTCCGCGCAGGCGCAAGTCGCAACGGCCCTGTCAACTTCGGCACTGGCGACCGCATCGGCGGGGACGGCCAGGGCCGCATCGGGCGTGATCGGCCCGCACGCGCTGGCATCAGCCCCGGTGCCGATGCCAGCCCAGGCCCCGGGGCCGGCTGCAAGCGATGGCGGTGGCGCTCCTGCGCGCGCTGGCGGCGTTGCCGTTCAGTGGCCGGCCCAGGGCGTCGATGCGCCGCTGCTGCGCCTGTTCAATGCCCTGGTGCAGCAGGTGGCTGCGTCCACCGGCCCTGCGCCGCGTGTGCTGGTGGCGCAGCCCTGGCCGCCCGGTACCGGTTTGCCGGGCGATACGGGTGATGCGGGCGGCGCGCAAGGCGCAGGCGGCACGGCCAGCCCTGCCATGCCCGCACTGCAGATCTGGCGCGTGGCCCAGGGCAGCCTGCACACGCCCGACGGTGTGCGCGGCTTCACGCTGACGCTGCGCCTGCCGTCCGGGTCCGCGGCATTCGGCGCGCCCGCCGCGGCCGTTGCGCCGGCCATGCCTGCAGCCCCGCCGGTGCCAGGCGCGCCCGCGGGCCTGACGGCGGGCTTTGCCGGCCCGATGCAGGCGCTGGCGCCGGGCGTGTTTGCGCTGGTGCTGCAAAGCCCGGGCGCTGCGGGCCAGCGCACCAGCGCGCTGCTGTCGCTGGAGCTGGCGCCCTTGCCCGGTTCTGCCGCAGCCGCCGTGGTTTACGGGCGCGAGCCACTGCAGGTGCGAGCCGACCCCTGGCTGGCCATGGCGGCGCTGCAGGCCAGCGGCCAGTGGCGTGCCGAGGAAGAGGACGACGCACACCGCCGGGGCGATTCGCTGTGCCGCACGCCCGGCTGTCCCTACCAGGGCCGCGCGGCCTGCGTGCAGCCTTTTTGCCTGGCGCTGCGCGTGCAGCCAGCGCCGCCGGGCGCGCCGGCTGCGGCTGCATAGCGCGGCTGCTCTTTCAGCCTGGCTAAGTGCGGGTTGTCAAATCGCAAAGCGCATCTACCCTGAAACCCTGAGTGCCCGGCGCGCAAGGCCTCTTATCGTGGTGACCCTGTTTTGTTCACCTCCGAGAACCGCCATGCCCATGCGCCGTCGCCTGCTGTCCCTGTCTCTTTGCCTGGCCGCACTGCCCCTGACCACCTGGGCCGCCTGGCCCGATCGGCCCATCACCATCGTCGTGCCCGCTGCCGCGGGCGGCACCACCGACATAGCGGCGCGGGTGCTGGCCGAGAAGATGGGCAAGGACCTGGGCGCCGCCATCGTCGTCGAGAACAAGGGCGGTGGCGGCGGCAGCATCGGCACCGCGCAGGTGGCGCGCGCCAGGCCCGACGGCTACACGCTGCTGATGGGCAACATCGGCCCGGTGGCCATCAACTTCAGCCTGTACAAGCAGCTCAGCTACAAAGAGAGCGACCTGCGCGGCATCACCAACGTGATCTCGGTGCCCAACATCCTGGTGGTGCATGCCGACTCGCCCGTGCGCAGCGTGCGGGACCTGGTGGCCCTGGCCAAGACGCGCCGGCTGAACGTGTCCACCTCGGGCGTGGGGCAGTCGCCGCACATGTCGTCCGAGATGTTCCGCCAGAAGGCCGGCATCGACGTCACCCTGGTGCCCTTTCCCGGCGCGGCCCCGGCCGTGACGGCGCTGCTGGGGCAGCAGGTGGACTTCATGATCGACAACCTGCCCAGCTCCATGCCGCACATCAAGTCCGGCAAGTTCCGCGCGCTGGCCATCACCAGCAGCACGCGATCAGCCCAGCTGCCCGACGTGCCCACCATGACCGAGGCCGGCGTGCCCATGCAGGTGACGGCCTGGTTCGGCCTGCTGGCGCCTGCCGGCACGCCCGATGCGGTGGTCGATCGGCTGCAGCAGGCGGCGCGCAAGGCCATGGAAACGCCCGAGGTGCGCCAGCGCTTCGCCGACCTGGGCGGCGTGCCCGGCGGCGAGACCCCGGCCGAGTACGACGCCTTCATTGCCCAGGAGCGCAGGAGCTGGGCGCAGATCGTCAAGGCCGCCGGCCTGTCGCTTGAATAAACCCTGACGGGACGGGCGCACGCGCCGTCCCGCCTTTGCACTGCATTTTTGGATTCCATGCTCCACGACATCGAACACCTGCTGGCCCAGCCCTTTGGCTCGCTGCCCGAACTGATTGCGCAGCAAGCCGCGCACCGCCCCCGCCATACCGCCTTGATTCTGGACACGCACCGCCTGGACTACGCCGCGCTGCACGCGGGCATGAACCGCGTGGCCCGCAGCCTGCAGCAGGGTGGCCTGGGGCCTGGCGATGTGGTGGCGATCTGCGCCGGCACCTCTGTCGGATATGTGCTGGCCTACCTTGGCGCGCTGCGCGCTGGCGCAGCCGTGGCACCGCTGGCGCCCTCGGCCACGGCCGGGCACCTGAGCGCCATGCTGGACAACTGCGGCGCGCGCCTGGTGCTGCGCGACCGCGAGGTGGCCGCGCAATGGCCGTTGCATGCCGGGGTGGGAGCGGGGGCGGCGCTGCGCTGCGTGGCGCTGGACGATGCGCCCGAGGCCGGCGAGCCCTGGTCGCAATGGCTGGCCGCGGGCGATGCGGCGCCCGCCACCATCGCGCCGCAACCCGACTGGCCGTTCAACGTGATCTATTCATCAGGCACCACTGGCGTGCCCAAGGGCATCGTGCAGTCCTGGGCCATGCGCTGGTCGCATGTGCGCCGCGCCGTCACCAACGGCTACGGGCCCGATGCGGTATCGCTGTGCGCCACGCCGCTGTATTCCAACACCACGCTGGTGGCGGCCCTGCCCACGCTGGCGCTGGGCGGCACGCTGGTGCTGATGCGCAAGTTTGACGCCGCGCAGTACCTGCAGCTGGCCGAGCAGCACGGCGCCACCCACACCATGCTGGTGCCCGTGCAATACCAGCGCCTGATGGCCTGCCCCGACTTTGACCGCACCAACCTGAGCCGGCTGCAGCACAAGTTCTGCACCAGCGCGCCCTTCAGCGCCGCGCTCAAGGCCGAGGTGCTGCGGCGCTGGCCGGGCCGGCTCATCGAGTACTACGGCATGACCGAGGGCGGCGTGCGCTGCGAGCTGCACTGCCACGATCATCCGACCAAGCTGCACACCGTGGGCCGCCCCGCCGAAGGCGCCGACATGCGCTTCATCGACGAGCAGGGGCGCGAGCTGCCCGCGGGCGAGCAAGGCGAGATCGTGGGCCATTCGGCCGGCATGATGAGCGGCTACTACCGCCTGGAAGGCAAGACGCGCGAGGCCGAATGGTTCGACGCCCAGGGCAAGCGCTTCATCCGCAGCGGCGACGTGGGCCGGCTGGATGCGGACGGCTTCATCGTGCTGGGCGACCGCAAGAAGGACATGATCATCACCGGCGGCTTCAACGTCTATCCGAGCGACATCGAGAGCGTGCTTTGCCAGCACCCCCAGGTGGCCGAATGCGCGGTGATCGGCGTGCCCAGCGAACAATGGGGCGAGACCCCCGTGGCCTACGTGGTGGCGCGGCCGGGCCAGCTGCCCGCAGCCGCCGAGCTGCGCGACTGGCTCAATACCCGCGTAGGCAAGACCCAGCGCGTGGCGGCGGTGCAACTGGTGGAGCGCCTGCCGCGCAGCGAGATCGGCAAGGTGCTCAAGCGCCAGCTGCGCGAGCAGTTTGTGCAGGATGGCCTTGCGGCGCTATGAGGCGAGGGCTGGTGGCTCACCTCATCGTTCTTGCGTTGCGGGGGCAGTGGATCCCCGCCTTCGCGGGAATCCACTGCCGGGCCGCGCGCGCCGTACATTTCTGACGCGCAACTTTCTTTCGCATGCAAACATGAAAATTCACGCTCCCACCCCCGACATCCCCCTGAGCCCCTTCGCCGGCGAGGCCCCCGATATGTTTTTTGGCCTGCCCATGGCCATGGCGCGCGCCATGACGCTGCGCGGCGAGCGCATAGGCAACGACATGGCGCAGGTGCGCATGGGCTTCCAGCGCGACCAGGCCAATAGCCGCGGCGAAGTGCATGGGGGCTCCATCGCCACGCTGCTCGACTGCACCCTGGCGGCGGCGGCGCGCGCGCACGACCCCGCCGCCTATGGCGTGGCCACCATCGACCTGACGCTGCACTACGTCGCCGCAGGGACCGGTGATTTGATTGCCACCGCGCGTTGCGAGCGGCGCGGGCGCTCCATCAGCTTTGCGCGTGGCGAGGTGCGCGCCGAAGACGGCACCCTGGTGGCGCTGGCGACCGGCAGCTTCAAGCTGATTGCACGCCAGCCAGCAGCAACCGGGGCGTAGGCCTTGGTCGCCTGAAACGGCCGCAAAAGCCCACCGTAACCTCGGTGGGTTTCTTTTTTTCACACGGCTCAGCTGGGCTGCACGCCCGCGGCCTGCAGCAGGCGGCCCCAGATGGGTGCCTCCTGCGCCCACAGCCGGGCGAATTTCTCGGGGGTGTCGTCATCCACCGGCACGAAGCCCGCGGCGATGATGCGCGCCATACCCTCGCGGCTGGCCACGGCATGGTTGGCGGCAGCGGCCCACTGGCGGGCCACGTCGGTGGGCAGGCCCCTGGGGCCGGCAATCGCCAGCCAGCCGACCAGCGACAGCGCATCCTGCGGGTAGCCGGCCTCGGCAAAGGTGGGTGTGTCGGGCGCCAGGGGCACGCGGCGCGGGCCGGTCACGGCCAGGGCGCGCAGCTTGCCGCTGTCGATATGGGCCTTGAGCGACAGCAGGCTGCCCATGCCGATCCTGACCTGCCCGCCCAGCAAGTCCTGCACCATGGGCGCCTCGCCCTTGTAGGCCACATGCGTCATGTCGGCGCCCGCCACTTCGCTGAGTGTGGTGCAGGCCAGTTGCCCGTGCGAGCCGATGCCGTACGAGCCATAGGTCAGCCGGCCTTTGCTGGCGCGCGCCCAGGCCATGAACTCCTGCAGGCTCTGGGCCGGAGTGTCGGCTGTGACTACCAGCACGATGGGCGCCAGGCACACGCGCACCAAAGGGGTGAGGTCGGTCAGCGGGTCGTAGGGCGTCTTTTTGTACAGGTATTTGTTGGTCAGCATCGACGAGGTGGTACCCAGCAGCGCCGTCATGCCGTCTGCGGGCGCCTTGACCACCGCCTCGCCGGCGATCAGGCCGGCGGCGCCGGGCTTGTTGTCCACCACCACCGACTGGCCAAAGCGCTGCGCCATGCGCTCGCCCAGCACGCGGGCGATGACGTCGGTGGCGCCGCCTGCGGCAAAGGGCACCACCACCCGCACGGGGCGGGTGGCAAAGCTGGCGGCGGGGGCCGCCTGCGCGTGCGCGCCCAGCGGGCCGGCGGCTGCCGCGCTGGCGGCCACGGCCAGCCACTGGCGGCGGCTCCATTGGGTGGCGTGCATGTCCTGTGTCATCGCTTGTCTCCTGTTGGGTTATTGGGTGAAGCGTGCGATGGCGCTCAAAGGCTGATAGTTGTTTGCCCGTGCACGAAAGGCGCGCAAGGCGGGCATGGGCAAAAGACTCCCGGCCTCTCAGTCCATCGAAATCTTGGTGGCCTCGGCCACGGACTTCCAGTGGGCGGCGTCTTTTTCCACCTCGGCCTTGAATTCGTCGGGCAGCGAGCCCACGGGGACCAGGCCCATGTCGGTCAGGCGCTTGCTCACTTCGGGGGACTTGACGATGGATGCCACCTCGGCACTCAGCTTGTCCACGATGGCCCGGGGCGTGCTGGCAGGCACAAACACGCCAAACCAGCCGTTGGCTGCCAGGGCGGGGTAGCCTGCTTCGGTCATGGTGGGCACCTGCGGCAGCGCCGGGTGGCGGTGGGCGCCGGTGATGGCCAGGATGTTGACCTTGTCCGACTTGATGTGCGGATAGGCGGCAGTGACATCCACGAAGGCCAGCGACAGCTGCCCGCCCAGCAGGGCTTGCACTTCCGGGCCCGAGCCCTGGTAGGGGATGTGGGTGATGTCGATGCCGGCTTTTTGCTTGAAGCGCTCGCCGTTCATGTGCGATGTGGTGGCGTTGCCGTAGCTGCCGAAGTTGAGCGTGCCGGGCGCCGCCCTGGCCTTGTCCACGAACTGCTGCAGCGTGGTCACGCCCGAGCTGCGCGGCACCATCAGCAGGTCGGCCGACTTGGCCACCTGCGACACCGGCGTCAGGTCCGACAGCTTGTAGGGCACTTTCTTGTACAGCGCCGGCACCTGCACCACGGCGGTGATGCCCATGAGCACGGTGTAGCCGTCGCCCGGCGCCTTGGCCACGGTGTCGTTGCCCAGGATGCCGCTGGCGCCGGGCTTGTTTTCGACCACCACGGGCTGGCCCAGGCGCTGCGACAGCTGCACGCCGATCAGGCGGGTGATGGTGTCGGTGCCGCCGCCGGCGGGGTAGGGCACGACGATGCGGATGGGCTTGCTGGGGTAGTCGCCTTGCGCCTGTGCGCTGCCCATGCCGCAGGTGGCGGTCAGGGCGATCAGGGGCAACAGGTGGGTGAGGGTCTTGCGGCGGGTGAATGCCATGGTGGTGTCTCCTTGGGTTTTATGCAGGAATGGAAGCGCTCGGACTACAGCGTGCGCGCGATGATTTCTTTCATGATCTCGTCGCTGCCGCCATAGATGCGGCCAATGCGCGCGTCGGTCCAGGCGCGGCCCACCTGGTATTCGGTCATGTAGCCGTAGCCGCCGTGCAGCTGCAAAAACTCGTCCAGCAGGCGGTTTTGCAGTGCCGTGGCGTTGAGCTTGACCATGGCGGCGCGCTCGGGCGACAACTCGCGCTTCATGTGCAGCGCGATGCAGTCATCGACAAACACGCGCAGCATGGTGGCCTGCGCCTTGGCCTCGGCCAGCTTGAAGCGGCTGTTTTGAAAATCGAACACCGGCTGGCCGAAGGCCTTGCGCTCGCGGGTGTAGTCGATCGTCTTTTGCAAAAAGGTCTCGATGCAGCTGGCAGCGCGCACCGCCACCACCAGGCGCTCTTGCGCCAGCTCGTGCATCAGGTACTTGAAGCCCATGTTGGGCTCGCCCAGCAGGTTGTCCACCGGCACCCGGACGTTGTCAAAGAACAGCTCGGAGGTGTCCTGCGCCATCAGGCCGATCTTCTCCAGCTTGCGGCCCTTGCTGAAGCCGGGCGTGCCTTCTTCCACCACGATCAGCGACACGCCCTTGGCGCCCAGCTCGGGCGCGGTCTTGGCGACCACGATGACCAGCTCGGAATTGATGCCGTTGGTGATGAAGGTCTTGCTGCCGTTGATGACGTAATGGCCGCCCTCGCTGCTCTTGACCAGCGTGGCCGTGGTGCGCACTGACTTCAGGTCGCTGCCCGCGCCGGGCTCGGTCATGGCAATGGCGCCAATCAGCTCGCCCGCGGCCATCCGGGGCAGCCAGCGGTCTTTTTGCGCCTTGGTGCCATAGGTGTTGATGTAGGGCGCGACGATGTCCGAGTGCAGCGGAAAGCCCAGGCCCGTGGCGTTGGTGCGGCCCACTTCCTCGATCAGCACCGCTGCATGGCCGAAGTCGCCGCCGCCGCCGTAGGGCTCGGGCAGCATGGTGTTGAGCAGGCCTTCGCGGCCGGCCTTGCGCCACACCTCCTTGGGCACGATGCCCTGGCGCTCCCACTCGGCATGGAAGGGCACGACTTCCTTCTCGAAAAAGCGCCGCACCTGCTCGCGGAAATGTTCATGGTCTTCACGGTAAACGGTGCGCTGGATCAGGTCTTGCATGGTCAGGTTCTCGGGGTAAGAAGATAAGGGTCAAATCGGTCTCTGGCGCAGGTATTGCGTGCGCTTGCAGCTATGGTTTCAGGAGCTTCTCAGGGCAAAGCCCGC
Organism: Diaphorobacter sp.; assembly: GCF_050251835.1. Lineage (NCBI taxonomy): Bacteria > Pseudomonadati > Pseudomonadota > Betaproteobacteria > Burkholderiales > Comamonadaceae > Diaphorobacter > Diaphorobacter sp. The sequence continues at coordinate 27,784 of NZ_JBFWLZ010000025.1, forward strand.
CTGGGGCTCGTCGCGAAAACGTTCTTTGAGCTTGCGGCGCAGCAGCTTGCCGGTCTCCAGGCGCGGCAGCGCATCGACAAACACCATGCGCTGGGGCAGCTTCATGCGTGCCAGCACCTCGGCGGCCTGCTCGGCAATGGCGCGGGCCGTCTGCGGCGATTCATCGGCGCCCGGGCGCAGCACCACGGCTGCCAGCGGCACCTCGCCAAAGTCGGGGTGGGGCACGCCCACCACGGCCACTTCCTGCACGCCGGGGTGGCGCGCCAGGGCGTTTTCAATTTCTTGCGGGTACAGGTTCACGCCGCCGGACAAGATCAAATCCGCGCGCCGGTCGCTCAGGTACAGATAGCCTTCGGCGTCCACATGGCCGATGTCGCCATAGGTGATCCAGCCGCGCTCGTTGATGGCCTGGCGCGTCTTCTCTTCGTCGTTGAGGTAGCTGAACTGCCCGCCGCCCGAGAAATACACCTGCCCGATCTCGCCCGCGGGCAGCTCCTGCCCGTCGTCGCCCACGATGTGCAGCCGCCCCGTGGTGGGCCGTCCGACCGAGCCGGGGCGCTGGCGCCATTCGCTTGAGTTGATCATCGTGGTGCCGCAGCCCTCGGAGCCGGCGTAGTACTCCAGCAGGATGTCGCCCCACCAGTCGAGCATGGCGCGCTTGACGTCCACCGGGCAGGGCGCCGCGGCATGGATGGCCACGCGGTGGCTGGAGAGGTCGTAGCGCCGGCGCACCTCTTCGGGCAGCTTGAGCATGCGCGCGAACATCGTGGGCACCCACTGGCTGTGGGTGACGCGGTAGCGCTCGATGAGCGCCAGCGCGGCCTCGGCGTCAAAGCGCTCCATGATCACGGCCTGCCCGCCCAGCTCCAGCACGCGCAGCGTGTAGCGCAGCGGCGCCGCGTGGTACAGCGGCGCGGGCGACAGATACACCGTGTCCTCGCCCACGCCCATGAGGCGCGCCGTGCCCAGGGCTTCGGGGTCGGTCTGGCCGCGCAGCTCGGCGGGCCACAGGGGTTTGAGCACGCCCTTGGGGCGGCCCGTGGTGCCGGATGAATACAGCAGGTCGCGGCCCATGGGGCGGTCGGCAAAGCTCACCTGCCCTGCGGGCAGGGCCTGCAGCGCGGCGGGCAGCGACGCGGCCTGCGGCGTGGCCTCGTCCACCGTCCAGCAGGGCAGTGGGCGGGCCTCCTGCGATTGCTCCAGCTGCCCCAGCGTCTTGGCAGACGCCACCACCAGCCGCGCCCCGCAGTCCTGCACGATGTAGGCCACCTCGGCCGGCGTCAGGTGCGTGCTGAGCACGGCGGCATACAGCCCGGCCTGCCGCGCCGCCAGCGCCAGCGCCAGAATCTCCACCCGGTTTTCCAGCACCACCGCAAAGCGCTCGCCCGCCTGCAGCCCCTGGGCATGGAGCCACTGCGCCATGCGCAGCGCGCTGTGCGCCACCTGGCCCGCGGTGTGGCGCTCGCCCGTCTCGGCCATCACCAGCACCGTGCGGTCGGGGGCGGCTGCCGCCCGGCCAAAGAAATCCTGCGTACCTGTCACCCGTTGCTCCTTGGTGCATCGCCGGGGACACGATCGGCGGCAAGCGCGCGACGGGTCACCATGGATGGTATTTCTGTCTCATAAAACAAAGGCTCGATGGGATTTTTTCAGGTGAACAGCGCAGTAAGCACCGGGTAAACACGCTCTTCAGCACAAACTAACCCGTGCAAAAGTAGTTTTAATGGATCATTGGTTCCATAAAACCTCTGGAGTAAACATGAAAAATCCCGTCATCGTCGATGCCATCCGCAGCCCCATGGCCCGGGCCAAACCCGACGGCGCACTGGCCCAGGTGCACCCGGTGGATCTGCTGTCGCAGGTGCTGGAGCAGCTGGTGGCCCGCAACAGGATCGACCCCGGACTGGTCGAGGACGTGATCTGCGGCTGCGTCAGCCAGTCGGGCGAACAGGCGGGCACCCCCGGGCGCATGGCCTGGCTGGCCGCCGGGCTGCCCGCGCATGTGCCGTCCACCACCATCGACCGCAAGTGCGGCTCCAGCCAGCAGGCGGTGCACTTTGCGGCCCAGGCCATCATGGCGGGCACGCAGGACATCGTGATCGCCTGCGGCGTCGAGTCCATGAGCCGCGTGCCCATGGGCAGCTCGCGCCAGGGCAAGAACATCACCGGCGAGCGCATGGACGCGCGCTACGCCCCCGGCCTGGTGGGCCAGGGCGTGTCGGCCGACCTGGTGGCCGCCAAGTGGGGGCTGTCGCGCACCGAGCTGGACGCCTACGCCGCGCGCTCGCACCAGCGCGCCCACGCCGCGCAGTCCGGCGGCGGCTTTGCCCGTGAAATCGTCGGCATCGACACGCCCGCCGGCCGCGTGCTGCAGGACGAAACCATCCGCGCCGGCACCACGGAGGAAAAGCTGGCTGGCCTGAAGGCGGTGTTCGAGAGCCAGGAACTGTCGGCGCGCTTTCCGCAGATCCAGTGGAGCACCACGGCCGGCAATGCGTCGCAGATGACCGACGGCGCCAGCGCCATGCTCATCATGAGTGAGCAGCGCGCGCTGCAACTGGGCCTGCGCCCGCGTGCCCGCTTCGTGGCCTTTGACGTGGTGGGCGACGACCCGCTGTACATGCTGACGGCCCCCATCCCCGCCACGCAGCGCGTGCTGGCCAAGGCCAAGATGACGCTGGACGACATCCAGCACTACGAGATCAACGAGGCCTTTGCCAGCGTGCCCATGGCCTGGCAAAAAGAGCTGAAGGCCGACGGCGAACGCCTGAACCCGCGCGGCGGCGCCATCGCCCTGGGCCACCCGCTGGGTGCATCGGGCATCCGCCTGATGACCACCATGCTGCACGCGCTGGAAGACAGCGGCCAGCGCTACGGCCTGCAGTCCATGTGCGAGGCCGGCGGCATGGCCAACGCCACCATCATCGAACGTCTGTAACTATTGATTTGATAGCTGCTAGCGCTTGATAGACGGGTGCTGGAAGCCAAAATGAGGAAAGAAGCATGAAGCTGCAACAAGGAATGACCGCCCTCGTCACCGGCGGAGTCTCGGGCTTGGGCGAGGCCTCTGCCGTCGCGCTGCTGGAGCGCGGCCTTCAAGTCGTCGCCGTGGACCTGAACGACGAACGCGGCGCCGCGATGGAGCAAAAGTACCCCGGCCGCCTGCGCTATGTGAAGGCCGACGTGGCCGATGAGGCGCAGATGCAGCAAGCCATTGCCGCGGCCGAGGCCTTCGGCAACTTCCGCGCGCTGGTGCATTGCGCGGGCATCGGCGGCCCGGTGCGCCTCATCGAAAAAGACGGCAGCCCCGGCTCGCTGGAGAAATACACCAACATCATCCGCGTGAACCAGATCGGCAGCTTCAACACGCTGCGCCTGGCGGCTGTGAGCATGGCCAAGAACGAGCCGATTGATGGCGAGCGCGGCGCCTGCGTGCTCACCGCGTCGGTGGCGGGTTACGAGGGGCAGATCGGGCAGATTCCGTACGCCTCGTCCAAGGCCGGCGTGATCGGCATGACCATCGTGGCCGCGCGCGACCTGGCATCCAAGCTGATCCGCGTGTGCACCATCGCGCCAGGGCTGTTCGACACGCCCATCCTGGCCAAGCTGCCCGAGGCCGTGCGCCAGTCGCTGGGCGCCTCCGTGCCCCACCCCGCGCGCCTGGGCCACCCGAGCGAATACGCGCTGACCGCGCTGCACATCCTGGAGAACCCCATGCTGAATGGCGAAACCATCCGGCTGGATGGGGCCATTCGCATGGCGCCGAGGTGACACCCCCTGAGCGGCTACGCCGCTTCCCCCCTCTCTTCACGCTTCGCGTGGGAGGGGGGACGCAGCCCTCGCTGCGGGGCGGCCCTTGGCTTGCTGCCCTGGTCTGGGTGGCGCCAGTTTCAAAGGTCGCGAGTCCTGCAACGCGGCAAACAACTGAAAGGATTTTTATGAGTTCCACGGTACTGGTCGAAGTGCGCGGCAACGTGCAGATCATGACGCTGAGCAACCCCGAGGCGCGCAACGCCGCCACGCTGGAGATGGCCCAGGCCATGGCGGCGGCGCTGGATGAACTGGACAGCAACCCGGCCCTGCAGGTGGGCATCGTCACCGGCGCGGGCGGCACGTTTTGCGCGGGCATGGACCTGAAGGGCTTTTTGCAGGGCAAGCGCCCCACCATCGAAGGGCGTGGCTTTTGCGGCATCACGCAAAAGCCCCCGCGCAAGCCCCTGATTGCCGCCGTTGAAGGCTATGCGCTGGCGGGAGGCTTTGAAGTGGTGCTGGCCTGCGACCTGATCGTTGCCGCCAAGACGGCCAAGTTTGGCCTGCCCGAGGTCAAGCGCGGCCTGGCCGCCGCCGCTGGCGGGCTGCTGCGCCTGCCCAGGCGCCTGCCTTATCACGTCGCCATGGAAGCCATCCTGACGGGCGACATGTTCGGCGCCGACCGCGCCCATGCCCACGGCCTGGTCAACCGCCTGGTCGAGCAGGGCCAGGCGCTGGACGCCGCGCTGGAGCTGGCCCAGGCCGTGGCCGCCAACGGCCCGCTGGCGCTGATTGCCAGCAAGCGCGTGGCGCAGGAGTCCGCCGACTGGACCCAGGCCGAGATGTTCGAGCGCCAGGCCGCCATCACCACGCCGGTGTTCACGTCGCAGGACGCGCGCGAGGGCGCTGCCGCCTTCGCGGAAAAGCGCGCGCCGGTGTGGAAGGGCGTTTGATGGGAAAAGAGGCGTTGACGCCCATCCATCCAGCGCAACCAGCTATTTAATTCATAGCAAAAGCGGCCGCAGTGCCGCAAGGACCCCAGGAGACAAGACCATGCCCTTCCCTCACCGCCGCCACGCGCTGCGCCTCGCGGGCGCCACCACCTTGCTGGGCCTGGCCGCCCTGACGGCGTCGCAGCCCGCGCGGGCCGACGCAGCCTGGCCCACGCGCCCCATCACCTTCGTCGTGCCCGGCGCGGCCGGCGGCACCACGGACACGCCTGTGCGCTTCATGGCGCAAAAGCTCAGCGAGCGGCTGGGCCAGCCCATCGTCGTGGACAACAAGCCGGGCGCGGGCGGCTCGCTGGGCAGCAGCATCGTGGCGCGCGCTCCAGCGGACGGCTACACCGTGCTGGTGGGCAACACCGGCTCCAATGCCATCAACTACACCGCCTACCAGAAGCTGCCCTACAAGGCCGAGGACTTCATTGCGCTGACCGACATGATCTCGTTCGCCAATGTGCTGGTCGTGCCGGTCAAGTCGCCCATCAAGAGCCTGAAGGAACTCGTCGCCGCCGCCAGGCGCGAGCCGGGCAAGCTGGCGTTTTCGTCGGCGGGCGTGGGCCAGACCACCCACCTGATGGGCGAGCTGCTGCGCCAGAGCGCGGGCGTCGATGTGGTGCATGTGCCCTACAAGGGCTCGGCGCCGGCCACCCTGGCCATCGTGGGCGGCGAGACGCAGTTCATGTTCGACAACCTCACGGGCTCGCTGGGCCACGTCAAGGACGGCAAGCTGCGCGCGCTGGCCGTGACCGGCGCCCAGCGCGAGCCCGAGCTGCCCGACGTGCCCACCATGACCGAGCTGGGCATGAAGGACTTCGACAAGGTGGGCTGGATGGGCTTCTTCGTGCCCGCCAAGACGCCGCCAGCCGTCGTGAAAAAACTCACCGACAACCTCATCGCCGTGCTGCAAGACCCTGCCGTGGTCAAGCGCTACCGCGAGCTGGGCGGCCGCCCCGGCGGCATGGCGCCCGAGCAGTTCTCGCAAATGGTGGAGCGCGACCGCCAGGACTGGGGCGATCTGATCCGCAGCCAGAAGCTGCAGCTGGATTGAGGACACACCCTTGACCGCACTGCACACCGGCGCCACGGTGGCCGAGACCTACCGCGCGGCGTTTGAACAATTCCCGGAGCGCGTGGCCCTGGTGTTGCCGGATGGCAGCCACTGGACCTATGCCGGGCTGCGCCAGCGCGCGCACCGCATGGCACGCGCCCTGCAGGCGCTGGGACTGCGGCACCAGGACGGGCTGGCCATCCTTACCGGCAACCGGCCCGAGGCGCTGGTGGTGCTGATCGCCTGCGCCTGGCTGGGCCTGCGCCAGACGTCGCTGCACCCGCTGGGCGCGCTGGACGACCAGGCCTTTGTGCTGCAAGACGCCGGCATTGCCGCCCTGGTGGTCGATCCGCGCTATGCGGAACGCGGCCTGGCGCTGCAGCACAGGGCGCAGCAGGACGGAACGCCGCTGCGCCGGGTGCTCAGCCTGGGCCCGTCCGATGCAGGAGAGGATCTGATCGCCGCCAGCGAAGCGCACAGCGGCGCGGGTCTGCCCATCGCCTCGCAGCCCGGGGACATCTTCCGCATCACCTACACCGGCGGCACCACCGGGCGGCCCAAGGGGGTCGTGCACCGCCACCGCACCACGCTCACGATGACGCTGCAGCAGCTGGCCTGCTGGGAATGGCCCGAGGAGCTGCGCTTTCTGATTGCCACGCCGATCTCGCACGCCGGTGGCGCGATGGTGCTGCCCACGCTGCTGCGCGGCGGCACGCTGGTGCTGCTGGACGGCTACCAGCCCGAGCGTTTTTTGCAGGCGGTGCAGCAGCACCGCATCACGGCCACTTTCCTGGTGCCCACGCAGATTTACGGGCTGCTCGACCATCCCGGGCTGGACGGCTGGGACCGCTCCAGCCTGCGCTATGTGCTGTACGGTGCGTCGCCCATGGCACCGGCGCGGCTGGCCGAGGCCATTGAGCGCTTTGGCCCCGTCTTTGGTCAGCTGTATGGCCAGGCCGAAGCACCCATGACCATCAGCTACCTGCGCAAGGACGAGCACGACCTGGCGGAGCGCCTGCAGTCCTGCGGGCGGCCGCTGCCGGGCAACCAGGTGCGGCTGCTGGACGCGCAGGGGCAGGAGGTGCCCACGGGCGAAGTGGGCGAGCTGTGCGTGCGCAGCCCGCTGGTGATGGAGGGCTATCTGAACCGCCCCGAAGCCACGCAGGAAGCCTTTGCCGGCGACTGGCTGCACACCGGCGACATGGCGCGCCGCGACGAGAGCGGCTACCTCTACCTGGTCGATCGCGCCAAGGACATGGTCATCACCGGCGGCTTCAATGTCTATTCCAGCGAGGTCGAGGCCTGTCTGGCGCTGCACCCCGCCGTTGCGCAATCGGCCGTCATCGCCATGCCCGATGCGAAATGGGGCGAGGCCGTGGCCGCGCTGGTGGTGCTCAAGCCCGGCGCCAGCGCAACGCCCCAGGCATTGATGGACTTCGTGCATGCGCGCAAGGGTGCGCTGCACACGCCCAAGCAGCTGTGGCTGGAGCCGCAGCTGCCCGTGACCCCGCTGGGCAAGATCGACAAGAAAGCCTTGCGCGCCCGCTTCTGGGACGGGCAGGCGCGGCAGGTGGGCTGAGACGCTGGTCAGCCACTGCACAGGGTCACCCTCATCCAAGAACTACCCCCAATCCGCAACCGGACAAATCCACTGGCGCCCGCCGCAAGAGGCGGCGCAGAAAGAACCTGACCATGTCTGAAAGCCCTTCCTTTGCCGGCTGCCATGTCTTCGTGGCTGGCGGCAGCAGCGGTATCAACCTGGGCATTGCCCAGGCATTCGCGCGCGCTGGTGCCAACGTGACGGTGATGAGCCGCTCGCCCGACAAGGTGCAGCAGGCGGCAGACACGCTGCGCGCGCTGGGCGCGCAGGCGCTGGGCATCAGCGCCGACGTGCGCGACCCGGCGGCGGTGGAGGCCGCGCTGCGCCGGTCGCACGCGCAGTTTGGCGAGATCGACGTGTTGATCTCCGGCGCAGCGGGCAACTTCATCGCGCCCGCGGCCGACCTGTCGCCCAACGGTTTCAAGACCGTGGTGGACATCGACCTGAACGGCACCTTCCACGTGCTGCGGCTGGCCTATCCGCTGCTGAAAAAGCCCGGCGCCAGCGTCATCAACATCTCGGCACCGCAGGGCGTCAACCCCACCATGTACCAGGTGCATGCCTGCGCGGCCAAGGCCGGCATCGACATGATGACGCGCGTGCTGGCCATGGAATGGGGCGAGGCGGGCGTGCGCGTGAACGCCATCGCGCCCGGCCCGATCGGCGACACCGAGGGCATGCGCCGCCTGGCGCCCACGCCCGAGGCGCTGGCCAATGCCGTGGCCAGCGTGCCGCTGCAGCGCATGGGCACGCTGGAAGACATTGCCCACATGGCGCTGTTTTTGTCGTCGCCGCAGGCGGGCTATGTGACGGGCGCCGTCATCCCCGTGGACGGCGGCTCGTCGCTGCGCGGCGGGCGCGACATGCGCTCGTCCTACGTGCCCCGGAGCGCGGCATGAGCCAATCTTTTGAGCGCATCGCCTTCGACGTGCAGGACGGCGTGGCCATGCTGGTGCTGGACAACCCCGCCAAGCGCAACGCCTTCGACCCCGCCATGCGCGTGGAAATGGCCGAAGTGGTGCGCCAGGTGCAGGCCGACCCTGCAATCCGCTCTCTGGTGCTGACGGGCGCGGGCGAGCACTTTTGCTCTGGCGGCGACCTGGGCAACATAGCGGCCAGCGGCCTGGACAACGGCGGCTGGCGCCGGCGCCTGACCAGCCTGCACGACTGGCTCAAAGATTTGATGCTGCTGGACAAGCCGGTGATCGCCGCCGTCGATGGCGCGGCCTATGGCGCGGGCTTCAGCCTGGCGCTGGCGGCAGACTTCATCATTGCCAGCACCCGCGCGCGCTTTGCCATGTCGTTCATCCGCGTGGGCGTGGTGCCGGACTGCGCGGCGTTCTACACCCTGCCGCGCGTGGTGGGCGTGCAGCGCGCGCGCGAGCTGATGCTGTCGGGCCGCGAGGTGACGGCGCAGGAGGCGCTGCAGCTGGGCATTGCCACCGAGCTGGTCGAGCCCGATGCGCTACAGGCCCGCGCCCAGGCCATTGCGCGCAGCTTTGTGGGCGCGTCGCCCGTGGCGCTGAGCCTGATCAAGCGATCGCTCGCGTTGGCCGCGAGCGACCTGCCCTCGCTGCTGGAGCAGGAGGCCAACGCCCAGGCCCTGGCCATGGGCACGCCCGAGCACCGCGAGGCGGTGCGCTGCTTTCTGGAGAAAAGGCCCATGCCCTTCCAGTGGCCCACCGCGTGACACGACGGCAGGTGAAAATCGCCGCTTTTTTGAGGTCGATGTGAACGTGAACGCAGATCCGGACGGCAAACTGGTCAGCGCGCTGGTGCGTGGCGTTTCCATATTGCGCTGCTTTTCCAACAAGACGCAGGAACTCAGCGCCAAGGAGCTGATGGACTTGACCGGGTTACCGAAGCCCACGCTGTTTCGCCTGACGGATACGCTGTGCGAGCTGGGCCTGCTGCGCTATTCGGAGCGCCTGTCCAAATACGTGCCGGGCCTGGGCCTGCTGCAGTTGTCGTCGCCCGTGCTGTCGCGCATGGCGCTGCGCCAGTTTGCGCGCCCGCACATGCAGGCGCTGGCCGACCTGACCGAAGGGCAGGTGCAGATCGTGGTGGGCCACAAGCGCCAGCTGTGCCTGGTGGAGCTGGCCAACGGCATGGGCAACACGGTGTTCCGCCAGGAAATCGGCGTGTCCACCTCGCTGTCGCGCACGGCCACGGGCCGCGCCTACCTGCTGGGCATGGCAGACGATGATCGCAAGGCCTACCTGCAAGACCTGCAGCAGCGTGACCCGCAGCGCGCCGCGTGGCTGCAGCAGCGCCTGGAGAACGCGCGCGAGGACTTCGCCCGCCACGGCTTTTGCCGCAGCCACGGCGACCTGCACCGCGAGATCGAATCGATTGCCGTGCCCATGTCGCAGCCGCTGGACGGCGAGCTGTGGGTGTTTGCCGTATCGGTGCCGGTGTTCAGCCCCATGTACGCCCGGCTGGAGACAGACCTGGGCCCGCGGCTGCGCACGCTGGTGCGCTCGGTGGAGAGCGTGCTCGGTGCCTCGGGCCTGACCTGAAGCCATAACAACCATGAACCAAGGAGACATCATGAAGGTACTGGACAGCGTGCGCGTGCTGGAGATTGGCGGCCTGGGGCCCGGCCCCTTTTGCGCCATGCATCTGGCCGATCTGGGGGCGGACGTGATCAGCGTGGTGCGCGAAACCCAGGGCCGCGAAACCACCGGTGCGCTGCTCAACCGCGGCAAGCGCTCGGTGTTTGCCGACCTCAAGACCGAGCAGGGCCGCCAGCTGGTGCTGGCCCTGGTGGCCGAGGCCGATGCGCTGATCGAGGGCATGCGCCCCGGTGTGATGGAGCGCCTGGGCCTGGGGCCTGAGGAGTGCCTGCGCGTCAACCCGCGCCTGGTTTACGGGCGCATGACCGGCTGGGGCCAGAGCGGGCCGCTGGCGCCGCGCGCCGGGCATGACACCAACTACGCCGCCGTCAGCGGCGCGCTGTGGGGCTGCAGCCCGGCGGACGCGCGGCCGGTGTCGCCCTTTGCCGTGCTGGGTGACATCGGCGGCGGCGCCCTGTACCTGATGACGGGGCTGCTGTCGGGCATCGTGCAGGCGCGCGCCACGGGCCGCGGCACGGTGGTGGATGCGGCCATCGTCGATGGTGCCGCCCACATGCTGAACCTGATGCTGAGCGCGCGCCAAAGCGGCCTGGTGGGCGACGCGCGCGGCCAGAGCATCCACGACAGCGCGCCTTTCTACGACACCTACGTGTGCGCCGACGGCCACCACATCACCGTGGGTGCGCTGGAGCCGCAGTTCTACGCCCTGCTGCTGCAGCTGCTGGGGCTGGATGCCGATCCGGACTTCACCGGCCCGCAGTGGGACAAGGCTGCCTGGCCGGTGCGCCGATCGCGGCTGGCGGCGCTGTTTCTGGCGCAGCCGCGCGCGCACTGGCAGGCGCTGCTGGAGCCCACCGACGCCTGTTTTGGCGCCGTGCTCAGCCCCGTGGAGGCCGCAGCGCACCCGCACATGCAGGCGCGCGGCGTGTATGCCGAGCGCCAGGGCGTGCTGCAGGCCGCACCAGCGCCGCGCTTTGACGGCGTGGCCTACGCGCCCGGCGATGCCTGCGCATCCGGTGCGCACACCCGGGAGGTGATGGAGCGCCTGGGCCAGTCCGGCGCACCGGCTGTCTGGCGCTCACGCTGAGGGCGGGGGCGCTCAGTCCTGGCGCAGCAGCGGTGACTCGGGCAGCCACCGAAAGGCCAGCGAGGCCAGCGCCAGCCAGGCGGCAATGGTCAGCAGCACGGCGCTGTAGGGCTCCAGCCCCGCGCCTGCGGCCCATGCGGCCACGGCCCCGGTCAGCGATTGCATGAAGGCCACGCCCAGAAACATGGCCATGGTGTAGAGCGACAGGGCACGCCCTGTCAGTTCTGCGGGGTAGGACGAGCGCACGTCGGCGTACTGCAAGATGCTGTAGCCCGACAGCAGCCCCATCGCAATCATCAGCACCACGGTGACGTTGGCGTCGTGCACCAGGGCCATCGTGGCAAACAAGGCGGCCATCAGCAGCGATGCCCGCTCCACCCAGGCGCGGCGGCGCCGCGCGCCGGGATCAAGGCGGCCAAACGCGGCCGGCGTGAACAAGGCAATGAGCGACAGCGCCAGCGCCACGTTGCCGCTGTCCACCAGCGAAAAGCCGTGGCGGTCGATGAGCAGCGGCCCCAGCCACAGCCCGCGCAGCGACAAAAAAGCCGCATAGCACGACATGCCCAGAATCACGATGCCCCAGGTGTGCGGCAATGTGAACAGTCGCCCCATGCCCGCCAGTGCCTCGCCCCAGCTGCTGGCAGGGCGGTGGAGGGCCTGGGTGTCGGCGGGCTCGTGCACCACGCGGTAGATCACCAGCCACGACAGCACGCTCAGGCCCGCCAGCAGCCCAAAGCCCGTGCGCCAGCCCCAGTGCTGCACCACCCAGGCCAGCGGCGTGCCGGTAAACAGCAGGCCCAGCCCGCCCACGCCCATGCTCACGCCCGAGAAAAAGGCAAAGCGGTCGGCCGCGAAATGGCGTGCAATGAACAGCGTGCAGGCCACGAAGGCGGGGGAATAGCCCACGCCGATCAACACCTGCCCGGCCATCAGCCAGCCCTGGCTGGGCGCCAGTGCCGACAGGGCCGCGCCGGCAATGCCCACCGGCGCGGCCGCCAGCACGGTGCGGCGCAGGCCGTAGCGGTCCAGCGCAATGCCCATCAGCAGTTGCGCGATGCCAAAAGACAAGCCGAACAAGCCGGCAAAGGCCCCCAGCGACGAGGCCTGCAGCCCAAAGTCGACCTGCAGGCCCTGGGCCACGATGGCGGTGGTAGTGCGGTAAGCCTGGCTGAGCGCAAAGCCCGACAGCAGGGCCAGCAGCATCACCCATAGGGGTCGGGTGCGGGAGGGTGTCACGAACGCGGTGGGGTCGGTGTTGGCAAAGGGCGGCGATTGCGGCACCCGCACCGCCCGTCAGCGAAGCAGGTGCGGTGTGCGGTGGGCGGCATGTTAGTCGGTAACGGCCAGGCGCTGCTGCGCGCGCGCATGGCGCTGCAGGGTGTGCTGCGCCTGCGCCAGTACCGGCGCATCGACCATGCGCCCGTCCAGCACGCACACGCCGCCGCCTGCCTGCTGCAGTGCCTGCTGCACGCGCTGCGCGTGGGCCACGGCGGCTTCATCAGGGTCAAAGGCGGCGTGCAGCACTGGCACCTGCGCCGGGTGGATGCACAGCTTGCCGCCAAAGCCCATGCGCCGCGCGCGCGCGGCGTCGCTTGCCATGCGCTCGGGGTTGCGCGTGTCCACCGTCACGCCGTCGATGGGCGCGGCCAGGTTGGCGCGGCGCGAGGCCAGCACCAGCGCCATGCGCACGGGCAGCAGCTCTTGTTCGTCTTGGGCGCAGGCCATGCCCGCATCCACCTGAAAGTCCAGGTGGCCAAACGCCAGGCGCGCCACCTGCGGCGCGGCAGCCAGGGCGTCGGCGGCGGCCAGACCGGCCACGCTTTCTACCAGCGGCACCAGCGCAGCGCGGCTGCCCGCGGCCTGCGCCACCGTCTGCAGGGTGGCCGCGCTTTCGGCCTTGGGCACCACGGCGCCCGCCAGTCCTAGAGCGGACAGTTGCGCCAGGGCTTGCAGATCGGCCTCAAACCAGGGCGAACCCTCGCTGTTGATGCGCACCAGCAGGCGCGCGCGCTGCGCGTGTGCCAGCGCGGCCACGGCCGCCAGCAAGGCGGCGCGGGCGCGCTCCTTGTCGGCGGGGGCCACGGCGTCTTCCCAGTCGGCAATCACCATGTCGGCGCCGCTGGCCAGGGCCTTGGGCAGCCGCTCGGGCTGGGTGGCGGGAACGAACAGGAAAGAGCAGCCCTGCTGCACTGGATCGGACATGAATGCTTTCTTCTCAATGTGTTGGTTTTCCATTGCGCTGCGTGTCGTCTGCATCGCTTAAAACTGGCGCAACCCACACCAGGGCAGCCGCGCAAGGGCCGCCCCGCCGCGCTGGCTGCGTCCCCCTTCCCGCAGGGGAACGAAGAGGAAGGAGCAGGCCTGCTGCAGTGGATCGGACATGGATGCTTTCTTCTCAATGTGTTGGTTTTCCATTGCGCTGCGTGTCGCCTGCATCGCTTAAAACTGGCGCAACCCACACCAGGGCAGCCGCGCAAGGGCCGCCCCGCCGCGCTGGCTGCGTCCCCCTTCCCGCAGCGCGAAGCGATGCGAGAGAAGGGGGAAGGCGCGTAGCGCCTCAGGGGGTTGTTTCACTTCACTCGGCCGATACGCCTGCCGCCTTGATCACCTTGTCCCAGCGCGCCACCTCGACTTCCAGGTGCTTGCGCAGGCCTTCGGGCGTGGCTTTTTCGGGCGAGACGAGGTCGGAGCTCAGCTCGGCGATGCGCTTTTTCACGTTCTCGTCCTTGATCGCCACGTTCAGCGCCTTGTTGATTTTGGCGATCACATCCCTGGGCGTGCCCTTGGGCGCATACATGCCGTGCCACACCTTCACGTCAAAGCCCTTGAGGCCCTGCTCATCCAGCGTGGGGATGTCCGGCATGGACGACAGGCGCTGCGGCGTGGTCACGCCGAACACCTTGGCGCGCTTGCCGTCCTGGATCACGGGGGCGGTCTGCGTGGTCTGGTCGCACAGCAGGTCCACCTGGCCGCCCATCAGGTCGTTCATGGCCGGGCCGGCGCCCTTGTAGGGCACGGTGGTCAGCTTCACGCCCAGCTGGTGCATGAACAGCATGCCGCACAGCTGCGACACGGCGCCAATGCCGGCGTTGGCCAGCGACACCTTGTCCGGGTTCTTCTTGACGTAGTCCTGCAGTTCCTGGAAGTTGCTGGCCGGAAAGTCCTTGCGTGACAGCAGCGTCATGGGCACATCCAGCACCTGGCCGATGTATTCAAAGTCCTTGAGCGGGTCATAGGGCAGCTTCTTGTACAGCGCCGGGGCGGTGGCCATGCCCATGTGGTGGATCAGGATGGTGTAGCCGTCGTTCTTCGCCTTGGCCACGCGGGCTGGTGCAATGGTGCCGCCCGCGCCCACGGTGTTTTCGACCACCACCGTCTGGCCCAGCGACTGGCCCATGGGCACGGCCAGCAGGCGCGCCACCACGTCGGTGGGGCCCCCGGCGCTGTAGGGCACGACCAGGGTGACGGTTTTCTCGGGCCAGGTGTTGGCCAGGGCGTTGCCGCTCAGGGCCAGTGCCGCGCAGGCGGCGGCGATGGCGCCGAATGCGGCGCGGCGGGAAGTCGGGGTGAAGCGTGCTGTCATGGGGGGTCTGTCTCCTGCTTGGTGTTTGTGATGAACGGGCGCCCGTTCTGCGCCCCGCGTAGCTTACGGGGTCGGGGCGCGCGCAGGTATGGGGGTTATGGGGAGTTGCGCCAGCGTCTCAGAGGCTGGGAGGCAATTACCCATCAGTCTCTCAGGCCAGCAATTGCTGCGTGCGCGGCCAGTCCTGCACCTGCCACAGGCGCTGCACGGCAGCCTGGGCCTGTGCGGCAGGTACCGCGCCGCCATAGGCCGCCAGGCGCAGCGCCTTGGCAGTGAGCTCGTCGCGCGACAGGGTGTTGCCCGGGTCGCCCTTGGGCTCGTCCACGCGGCCGTGCAAGCTGCGGCCGTCGGTCGTTTGCACGGTGACCTTGCCGATCCAGCGCTGTGGGTAGGCGGCGTCCACCTCGGCGTCCAGCGCCATGCGCACCCTGTCGCGCAGGGCCACTGTGTCGGGCGCCAGAAACTGCTCGTCGAATTCGGTCAGACCCGCATGGCCAAAGCGCGCGGCCAGCGCCAGCACCGTGCCCATCGAGAACTTGCTCTGGTGCACCGTGCTGGGCGAGACCACCGGCCCCAGCACGTCGATGGCGCCCTGGTGCACATGGCAGGTCACCTGTGCGATGTCGCTGATCTGCAGGCCGTGCTGCTGCAGCACCTGCAAGAGCGCATCGGCCGCGGGGTGTGTGTGGCGGCACGAGGCATGCCACTTGAACGATGTCTCGGCCGTGGCCCAGCGGGTGCCCAGACCGTCCGTCAGCCTGGCGGGGCTGGAGTCGGTGGACATGCCTGCGGCCATGCCCTGCGGGCCGGTGAAGATGTCCTGCGCGCCGGTAAAGCCATCCCTGGCCAGGTAGGCCGCCGTCAGCCCCGCGGCGGCGGCGTGCGCGGTGTGCAGCTGCTTGCTGTCGGCGGCGGTACGCAAGAACTCCCACAGCCCTGCCGACTGCGTGCCTGCCGAGCCAAAGGCGTGCTGCATCTGCGCGGGCGTCAGCTCCAGCAGACGGCCCACGGCAGCGGCCGCGGCCAGCGTGCCCGCCGTGGCGGTGGTGTGGAAGATTTTGTAGTGGCTGCGGCCCAGAAACTCGCCCACGCGGATGCCCACCTCGTAGCCCGCCACGCAGGCCGCCATCAGCTGCGCGCCGCTGGCGCCGATGCTTTGCGCCACTGCCAGCGCGGGCGGGAAGACCACGGCCGCCGGGTGGAACACTGAGCCGTTGTGCACGTCATCCTGCTCGGCCACATGGCTGGCCGCGGCGTTGGCCAGCGCGGCCATCATGGGGCTGGTGCTGACGCCGTGGCCGATCACCTCGGACGGGCCGCTGGCGGGCCCCTGCGACAAGGCAAAGCGCGTGATGCTGGCTACGGGGCGGGCCTTGCAGCCAGCCAGCACGGAACCGAACCAGTCCACCCACAGGTCTTCGGCGCGGCGCTGCACGGGTGCGGGCACATCGCTCCATTGCAAGGTGGCAGCAAACTGCGCCAGGGGGTGGATATGGGCTTGGGTTTCTTGCTTCATTTGTGGCTCCAACGCAGGCGGGATAAGCGCCAGCAGCTATTACTTTTAATGATTCGGCGGTGACTTTGGCGGCCCCTCACCCCTCCCTCTCCCCGGAGGGGCGGGGGTGAAAGGTCGGCTGTGGTTTTCACTCCCTCTTCCCGTGGGAGAG